>JALYXK010000254.1 GCA_030947145.1 Actinomycetota bacterium | reverse complement strand
CTGGATCATCCTGATCGCGCTCGGCGCGCTCACCGTGCTCGGAATCCTCACCGCGGGCGTGTTCATGCCCCTGTTCACCGGCACCAAGCTCAGCGCGGCGGACAATCACCTGACGGCCGGGCTGGCGCAGGTCCTGTTCCCGGTCGTGCTGCTGCTCGGCCTCACCGGACTGCTGGTCGGGGTGTTACAGAGCTACGATGAGTTCTCGATCCCGGCGATTGCTCCCGCCGTCTGGAACCTGGTGATCCTGGCCTTGCTGATCGGGCTGCACGATCAGTTCGCGCAGGGCAAGCGGCTCTACGCCTACGCGATCGCCTGGTTGGTGGCCACGGTGGTGCAGATGCTGATGGTCGCCTCCGCGCTGGCGCGGATCGACTTCCGGCTGCGCTTCGAGATCGATTGGCACGACCCCCGGATCCGGCAGGTGTTCGTGCTGATGCTGCCGGTGACGATCGGCCTGGGGATCGTCAATCTCGACCAGCTGCTCAACTCGGTGTTCGGCTCGCTGGTGTCAGACCAGGCGCCCCGGGCGATTGACCAGGCGTTCCGCATCTACATGCTCCCGCAGGGAATGTTCAGCGTCGCCGTCGCCACCGTCCTGTTCCCGACGCTGAGCCGGCAGGCCTCGCGACGGGCCCCGGCGGAGATGCGGCGAACGCTCGGCAACGGGATGCGCCAGATCAACCTGCTGCTGATCCCGGCCGCGGCCGCGCTGATGGTCCTGAGCACCCCGATCACGCGGCTGGTGTACCAGCACGGCAACTTCAACGCCGGCTCTACCCATCTGGTCTCGGTCGCCCTGTTCTGGTTTGCCTTCAGCCTGCCCTTCGGCGGCCTCAATCTGTTGCTGACCCGAACCTTCTTCGCCGTCCAGCGACCCTGGATCCCCACCCGGCTGGCCGCGCTGAACATGATCGTCGACATCATCGTCAGCCTCGCGCTCTACAAGCCGCTGGGCATCGCCGGGCTGGTGATCGGCACCGCCGCCGCCAACGCGGTCATGACCGTACTGCTGATCCACCGCCTGCGAATCGGCTTCAACGGGCGGCTCGAGGGGGACGAGACGCTGATGATCACCGCCCGGATCCTGCTCGCGTCCGCGGTGATGGCCGCCCTGGCCTGGGGCGTCTGGGCCGGGCTCGACGCGCTGCTCGGTCACTCGCTGCTGGCCGAGATCGTCGCGGTCGGCGCGGCGCTGACCGTGGCGATCGCGTTCTACGCGAAGGCGGTGCTGGCGATGCGGATTCCCGAGGCGAGGCAGATCGAGGCCCTGCTGCCGGGACGCCTGGGCCGCCGATCGGCTTGACCGGTTCCGGGCCGGTTCCCGCGGAGGTCCTAACCTTCTCGGCATCGCCGATCAGGCCCACATCCGCAACTTCTCGATCATCGCGCACATCGACCACGGCAAGTCGACGCTGGCCGACCGCATCCTCGAGCTGACCCACACCGTCGACCCGCGCTCGATGCGCGCCCAGCTGCTCGACTCGATGGACCTGGAGCGCGAGCGCGGGATTACCATCAAGGCCCAGGCCGTACGGGTGTTCTACGAGGCCGGCGATGGCGAGACCTACCAGCTGCAGCTGATCGACACCCCCGGCCATGTCGACTTCACCTACGAGGTGTCCCGGTCGCTGGCCGCGTGTGAGGGCGCGCTCCTGGTGGTGGATGCCTCCCAGGGAGTCGAGGCCCAGACCGTGGCCAACACATATTTGGCGATCGACGCCGGACTCGAGCTGATCCCGTGCCTGAACAAGGTCGACCTCCCGGGCGCGGAGCCCGAGCGCGTGGCCGAGGAGGTAGCCGAGCTCCTGGGCGAGCCCGCCGAGGGCGTGCGGCGGATCAGCGCCAAGACGGGGGAGGGGGTGAGCGCGGTGCTCGATGAGCTGATCGCCCGCGTTCCGCCTCCGCACGGGGATCCCGATGGTGCCCCCCGGGCGCTGATCTTCGACTCCGAGTTCGACCAGTATCGCGGGGTCGTCGCCTACATCCGGGTGGTCGACGGCACCTTTACCAAGGGCGACGCGATCCGGGCGATGCAGGCGGGCACCGAGGCCGAGATCGACGACATCGGCTTCTTCACCCCGCAGATGACCCCGACCGACGCGCTGGGCGCCGGCGAGGTCGGTTACCTGATCACCGGGATCAAGGACGTCACCAAGCTCCGCGTGGGCGACACCCTCACCACGCTGAGGTCCTCGGCGGCCGAGCCGTTGCCCGGCTACCGCGAGGTCAAGCCGATGGTCTTCTGCGGCCTGTTCCCGATCGATTCCGACGCCTACCCGGAGCTCCGCGACGCGCTCGAGAAGCTGACCCTCAACGACGCGGCGCTGAGCTGGGAGCCGGAGACCAGCGACGCGCTCGGATTCGGCTTTCGCTGCGGCTTCCTCGGGCTGCTGCACATGGACATCGTGCGCGAGCGGCTCGAGCGCGAGTACGACCTCGAGCTGCTGGCCACGATGCCCAGTGTCGAGTACGAGGTGACGCTCACCGGCGGCACGATCGTGCCGGTCCACAGCCCCAACGACATGCCCGAGCCGACCAAGGTCGCCGAGGTGCGCGAGCCCTACATCCGGGCCTCGATTCTCGCGCCCAAGGAATTCGTGGGCCAGATCATGGAGCTCTGCCAGCAGCGTCGCGGCGAGCACGCCGGCATGCACTATTTGTCATCCGAGCGCCTGCAGATCACTTACGACCTGCCGCTGGCGGAGATCGTGCTGGACTTCTTCGATCAGCTCAAGTCGCGCACCCGCGGCTACGCCTCGCTCGATTACGACCTGATCGGGCTGCGCGAGTCCGACCTGGTCAAGCTCGACATCCTGCTGGGGGGCGACCCGATTGACGCGCTGTCGATGCTGATCCACCGCAGCAAGGCCGAGGAGGTCGGGCGGACGATGGCCGAGAAGCTGCGCAAAAAGATCCCCCGCCAGCAGTACGACGTCCCGATCCAGGCGGCGATCGGCTCGCGGATCGTCGCTCGCGAGACGATCAAGGCGTACCGTAAGGATGTGATCGCGAAGTGCTACGGGGGAGACATCTCGCGCAAGCGCAAGCTGCTGGAGCAGCAGAAGAAGGGCAAGCAGCGGATGAAGCAGGTGGGCCGAATCGAGGTCCCCCAGGAGGCATTCCTGGCGGTGCTGGAACTCGGCGAAAAGGCCGGCTGATCGGTGTCCCGTTACCGGGACCTACCACTTCAAGTGCACGATCCACCCCGCGACGATGACCATGACGGTGATCGTCAAGAGGTAGCTCGGTGCCGCTGCCCGTCGCGCCGGTGACCGGCGTGCCGGCGGCCGAAGATCCACCAGCCGACGAGCATCCAGGTCATCCATACGGCGAAAGCGCCGGTCAGCACGAAGACCACCGCGGCGATCAACACCATGGCCAGCGGGATCGCGATCGCCAGCGCGAGCGCGGGCCTTGCCCAGTGGCTGAGATCGGAGCGCGGACGGCGGGCGACCCGGCCGCCCGGCAGGTCGGCCACGACGGCATCGAGCTCGCCATAGGTGCGCGCCCGCAGCGACGCCGCGAGCCGCTCCTCGAGCTCGTGCGCGAACAGGCGGCCGTCGCCGGTGGCGCGACGCAGGCGCTCGGCGACCTGTTCGCGGTCGCTGTCCGACGCCCTCATGTCGCTGCGTGGTGCCATCTCGACGCTCCTGAAATCTCCGGCGGCCCGATGGTTCGAGCCGTCGGCGGCAAACGCTAGCGCGGTAAGGCGTCGGCAACAAGCGGTTCGACGGAGGACCGGTCGGGCGGCACGCAGTACATCCCCTCGGAAAAGCCCTCGCCCTCGATGCCCAGCGCCCAGTTCGTCCGGGAGTACAGGTTCTCGGCGCCGATGGCCATCGTCAACTCGACGATCTGGCGCTCGTCGAAGCGCTCGCGGAGCCGCTCGAAGCACTCGTCGGACACCTCGACGGGTATCCGCGTCATCGCCTCGGCGTATTCGAGCACGATTCGGTCCAGCTCGCCGAAGCGCTCTGAATCGCGCCAGCGCGAGAGCTCACGCAGGTCCTCGGCCGGGATGCCGCCGTCGTGGGCCAGCTTCGAACCGAAATCCAGGCACCATTCGCAGCCGACCAGCTGCGCGGTCCGCAGCATCGCCAGGTTCTTGTACCGGGACTCGACCGAATTGGCGAAGCGCTCGATGCCGAGGGTGAACATCGCGAAGCTGACCAGGATCGGCCGGTGATGGGCGACGATGCCGGTCGGTTGCAGCGTGCTCCCGTACATCCGCTTGGCCGACCAGGAGGTCAGCCGCCGGATCGGGTCCAGGCCGCGCGGCCGGGCTGGTTGCAGGCGGGCCATCAGGGTCTCCTTTCGAGGAGGGCGGGAGTTTGCGCGACGCTCAGCGTCGCCAGGGCGACCAGCACCAGCTCGAGCACGAAGGCTCCGAGGCTGGCCAGGTTGTCAGCGGTGGAGAAGCGGTTGGTGGTGGTCAGGTGGTAGACGAGGTGGGGGACCGTCGCGACGAGGAAGGCGACGCCGGCGCCCAGCACGAGCCCTCGCTGGAACCGCAGCGCGGCGAGCGCCAGCAGCACGGCCAATCCCAGCTCGGCCGCGGCGTAGTCGCGCACGAGGTGCTGGTTATAGGCGCCCAGCGCCGAGACCCAGTGGTGTCCGGCTCCGGGAAAGTTCGCGAAGAACGAGTGCGGGTCGATCAGGCCCCAGAACCCGACCTCGGCCTGCCCGGCGGCCACCAGGCCAAGCCCGAGCCGCGGAGCCAGCGCCGAGCGCCCCGCCCCGGCGCCGGATCGGTCGGCCACGGCACTCACCGGCTCACCGCCCCCACGGGCGCAGGTCGGCCTCGCCCGGCGGCCCAGCTGACGGCCAGCCGGCTCGCCTGCACGGCGCTGGACCAGGCGATCTCCGACAGGCAGCCCGGGGCCGCCACCATGTCCCCGGCCAGGAACACGCCCTCGCCCCGGTCGACGGCCGGGCGATCCCGCCAGGACTTGCGCGGCAGATCGAGCGCGCCCGTACGACCATCCATCACCTGTCTCCGGCGCCAGGTCTCGCGTTCCCGCCAGCCGGCGAAGGCGGCGTCGAGCAGACGCTCCAAGCGGGTGGTGGCCACTGCGGCCGATTCCCCGGGCCGGATCGGCATCTGGGCCTGAATCAGCTCTTCGCCGGCCGGGGCCAGCGACGGGTCGGACGCCGTGTAGCGCTCGATCCAGCCCGTCTCCTGCAGGTCGACGACCACGAACGGGTCGCCGCGACGGTGCCGGATGGCGAGATCGAGGCACACCGAATGGCCGCTCAGCCAGGTTAGGCTGTGATCGCCCAACAGCGCACGCGCGTCGGCCAGCTCAGTGGCCACGATCACCGGGGCTCGGGGCAGTTCGCTGACTCGCGTCCCGGTCTCGATCTCGACGCCCAGAGCCACGGCGCGGCCGCGCATCCGCTCCACGATCGCGCTCCATCCGCCGATCGGGAAGCGCGCGCTCGGCGGGGCCGAGAGCAGACCGCGGACCAGCGGCTCCCAGAGGAACGCCGCCGACAGCTCCCCGGGATCGTGGTGGTAGGTGAGGATTCCGGCGCTGCGGGCGAGCGTCTCGGCCGCCTCGGCCCCGACGTGCGAGCTCGCCCAGGTGCGGAAGTCGAGCTCGACGGGAGCGGTGCGTCCACGCAGACGCAGCGCGGCGACGGCGGCCCCGACCGCCGGCACGCGGCGGATGTCGTCGCGCCAGCGAAAGCGCACCCCCGAGAGCGGTGGGCGCGCGTGCGGAGGCAGCAGGTCGCGCTCGCCCAGCCAGAGCCAGAACGGGCTGTTCGACAACAGCGCGTGCGGGCCGAGGTTGACCTTGTAGGGGGCGGGCGTGGAGCGGGCCCGCCCGCCGAGGTCGGCGTGGGCTTCCAGCAGGCGAACGCTCGCGCCCTGCTCGGCGCTGGAGATCGCGGCGGTCAGGCCGGCCAGTCCGCCACCGACGATCGTGATCTGGTCCATTCGTGCCTCCGATCTGCCTCAGAGCCGCGCCTGAGCATTGGCGCTCAGCGTCGACGACGGACTGGAACCTACGCCAGAACTGGCTCGGTGTTAAGGTCCAGTCATGGCGCCAGAGAGAGGGCCAGTTGCCGACTGGGATCTTCTCCTGACCCTTCAGCGGAGCGCTGGGATCACGCTGCACGAGCAGGTCGAGCTCGGCCTGCGCGAGCTGGTGCGAGCGGGGCGACTGGCCCCCGGCACGCGGCTGCCGTCCTCGCGCGCGCTGGCCTCGACCCTCGGGGTGTCCCGCGGCG
>JALYXK010000247.1 GCA_030947145.1 Actinomycetota bacterium | reverse complement strand
ACTCTCCACCGGCGCCGGCGCGGCGGCCTCCTCGGTCAGCTCGTAGCCGAGCAGACGGCGGCTCGGGTCGGCGAGGACCTGTTCGAGCAGCGACTCGAAGTCCCGCGCCAGCCGCTCGATCGTCGGGCCGTGAAACAGCGCGGTGTTGTAGTTGAACTCGGCCGCGATGCCGTCGTCGCGCACGTGCAGCTCGAGCGCCAGGTCAAAGCGCGCAAGACCCAGGTCGACGGGCACGAGACTCGTCTGCGCCTCGCCCAGCGCCAGTACCGGCGGATCGCCCACCCGGACGCGGAAGTTGACCTGAAACAGCGGATTGACGCCGGGGTCGCGCTGCGGCCGCACCGCATCGACGACCAGTTCGAGCGGCACCTCCTGATGCTCGTAGGACTGGAGCACCGACTCCCGTACGCCCTTCAGCAATGCGGAGAACTCGGGGTTCCCGGCCAGGCGCACGCGGACGACGATCGTGTTGGCGAAGAAGCCGATCAGATTCTCGAAACCGGGATGGTCGCGGTTGGCCATCGGCCCCCCGAACAGAATGTCGTCCTGGCCGCTACGCCGGTACAGCAAGGTGGCGAACGTCGCCAGCAGCAGGATGTAGGGCGTGACCCCGTTCGCCGTGCACAATTCGCGCACCTCGTTGGCCAGGCGCCGGTCCAGGGCAACGCTCAAGGTCGAGCCCTCGAAGGTCTGCATCGGCGGCCGGCGCCGATCGGTCGGGAGGCGCAAGATCGTCGGCGCCCCGGCGAGCTGGGCGCGCCAGAAGTCGAGCTCGTGGTCGAGGAATTCTCCCCGGAGCCGCTCGCGCTGGCGCAGCGCGAAGTCGCGGTATTGGACCTCAAGCGCGGGCAGCTGCGCTTCCCGACCGTCGCCGGATGCGGCATAGAGCTCGCCCAAGTCGCGGTAGAGAATCTCCACCGCCCAGGCATCGAAGGCGACGTGGTGGGGCTGGAACAGCAGCACGTGCTCGTCGCCGGCGATCCGGAACAGGGTCGTACGCAGCATCAACTCGCTGGCCAGATCGAACGGCCGGCGCGCCTGCTCGGGCAGGAGCCGGACCAGCTCGCGGTCTCGCTCGCCGGCATCCGCTGCGGAGAGATCGACGACGGCCAGATCGACGTTCCATTGGTCTAGCACGACCTGGCGAGGCGTCGATTCGTCCCAGATCAGCACTGTCCGCAGCGCCTCGTGCCGTTCGAAGACCTGCTGGAGCGCCGACCGCAGCCGGTCCACGTCGAGCTCGCCGCGCACCCGGATCGCCAGCGCGGCGTTGTAGGTGACGCTGCCCGGGTCGAGGGCGTCGAAGAACAGGAGCTGTTGCTGGGGAAAGGACAGCGGATATCCGGTCTGGAGCGGCGGACCGCCGCCGCTGCGCTCGGTCTGGACCGCCGGGGGGGCGGGGACGGGCGCAGGCGATCGAACGGCGGCGCCGGCCGGACGCGCCGCATCGACCAGCGCGGCGAAACTCGACAGCGTGGGCTGCTCGAACAGTGCCCGGACCGAGAGTTCGACCTGGCACGCCTTCCGCGTCTGAGTGACCACCCGGGCGGCCAGCAGGGAGTGGCCGCCGAGGTTGAAGAAGTTGTCCTCGGCACCCACGCTGGCCACGCCGAGCACGGTCTGCCAGATCTCGGCGATCCGCTGCTCGGTCGGTGTCTCGGGCGCGCGACTCTCCGGCGCCGTCTGGGTCTCCCAGACCGGCGGTGGCAGCGCCTTACGGTCGGTCTTGCCGTTGCGGGTCAGCGGCAGGGAATCGATCACCATGATCGACGCGGGCAGCATGTACGCGGGCAGTCGGTCCTCGAGGTGCCTGAGCACAGCACGGCGTAGCGCGTCCGCACCGCCGGCCGCCGCCTCCGGCACCAGGTAGGCGACCAAACGGGTGTCCCCGGGAGCCGCCTTCACCGCCAGTACCGCCGTCTCGGCGACCCCCCCGACCTCGCGGATCGCGGCCTGGATCTCGCCCAGCTCGATCCGGAACCCGCGAATCTTGACCTGATCGTCGATCCGGCCCCGGAAATCCAGCTCTCCGTCGGGCAGCCGGCGCGCGACGTCGCCGGTTCGGTAGAGCCGCCCCGGTCCGAACGGGTTCTCGATGAAGCGCTGGGCGGTCAGCTCGGGCCGGTTCAGATAGCCCCGCGCGACGCCGCCTCCGCCGACGAACAGCTCACCGGCCACCCCCCGCGGCACTGGGGCTCCGCTCGGGTCGAGCAGGTGCAGGCTGAGGTCGGGAATCGGCACTCCGATCGGGCTCGCTTCGCGCGCGCAGTCCGCCGGGCTCAGCGGACGGTACGTCACGTGCACGGTCGTCTCGGTGATCCCGTACATGTTGACCAGGGTGGCGCCCGTCTCGCCCAGCCGGTCGTACCAGGGGCGCAGGGCGGCGGGAGCCAGTGCCTCTCCGCCGAAGATGACGAATCTGAGCGCGAGCCGGCCGGCTACCTCGAGCAGTTCCTCCTGGACGGTCACGAACAGGCTCGGGGTGGCGTTGAGCACGGTCACGCCCTCGGCGGCGACGAGCTCGGCGAGTCCCTGCGGGGAGCGGGTCGTCCACAGCGGAGAAATGACCAGGTGCCCGCCGTAGGCCAGCGCCCCCCAGATCTCCCAAACGCTGAAGTCGAAGGCGTAGGAATGCAGGAGAACCCAGACGTCGGAGGGCCCGAACCCGTACCAGTCGTCGGTGGCGGTGAACAGCCGGGCGACGTTACGGTGCTCGACCTGCACCCCCTTCGGACGGCCGGTCGAGCCCGAGGTGTAGATCACGTAGGCCAGGTTCTCGGGCCTCGCCACCGGTTCCGGATTACGCGTCGGCAATGACGCGAGCCGCGAGGAGTCGCGGTCCAGGCAGACGTCCGTAACCGAGCTCGGCGGCAGACGCTCCAACAGCGCCTGGTTGGTCACGATCAACGGCGCGCCGGTGTCCTCCAGTACGAACGAGATCCGGTCGCTCGGGTACTCGGGATCGAGCGGCACGTACGCCGCGCCCGCCTTCAGCACGCCGAGGATCGACACGATCATCTCGATCGACGGCTCCAGGAACAGCGCGACCAGCGACTCCTTGCTCGCCCCGAGCTCGCGGAGGCGGTGCGCGAGGCGGTTGGCCTGCTGGTTGAGCTCGCCGTAGGAGATGCTGGTCCCCTCGAAGCTGACCGCCACGGAGTCGCGAGTCTCGGCGGCGTGGCGCTCGAACCACTCGTGCATGCAGGCGACCGGATATGCACCTTGCGCCAGAGTGTCCGCGCCTGACGCCTCGAGGTGCTCGGCCTGGTCGAGCATCGGCAGCTCGCCGATCGGCTGGCGCGGATCCGCCAGCGCCCCCTCGAGCAGCCTCACGAATCGCCGCGCGAGGCGCTCGATCGTCGGGGCATCGAACAAATCCGTGCTGTACTCCCAGGCCAACTCGAGCTGACCGTCGCGCTCTTCCTCCACGAACAGGGTCAGATCGAAGCGGGCGTCCGAAGGGTTCGCGTCGAACGGCTCGGCGCCCTCGAGCGGAAGCTCGGCGAGCGGTACGTGAGCGCAAAAGACCTGGAAGACCGGGTGACGCGACAGGTCCGGCGTCCGTTCCAGCCCGGCGACGATCTGCTCGAACGGGGCCTGCTCGTGCGTGATCGCCCACAGCACGACGTCGCGCACCTGCGTGACCATCTCGTCGAAGGTCGGCGCGCCGGACAAATCGGCTCGCAGCGCCACTGTGCTCGCGAACAGGCCGACGCCGTCCTCGAGCTCCGCGCGGTCGCGGCCCGAGGTCGTCGCGCCGACGACGATGTCGTCCTGTCCGCTGTGTCGGGAGAGCAGCACGTAGTAGATCGCCAGCATCGTGGCGAACGGCGTGGCCCGGGCCGACCGCGCGTAGGCACGCACCGCATCGGCGGTCACGGCCTCCAGGCGCAGCCGGTGGGTCGCGCCCCGGTAGCTCGGCAGTTGTGGGCGCGGCCGATCGGTGGGAAGCTCCAGGGCCTCGGGGGCGCCGGCCAGTCGCTGCAGCCACGGCGCGACCGCGTCCTGCAGGGCCGGCCCCTGCAGCTGCGCGCGCTGGGCCCGGGCAAAGTCGGGGTACTGGATCCGCGGGGCGGCGAGATCGGGCTCGGCTCCGCTGGCGTAGGCCTCGTACAGCTCGGCGAGCTCGCGGAGGATCACCACGTGCGACCACCCGTCACAGACGGTGTGGTGCAGGATGAGCTGCAGCACGTGATCGTCGTCGCCGACCCGGAGCAGGTACGCACGGGCCAGCGGCGCCCGATCCAGCGCGAACGGCAGCGAGGCGAACTCGTCGGTAAGGCGCCGAAGCTCCGCCTCCGGATCGGCTCGCTCGCGCAGGTCGATCCGCTCGAGCCTGAAAACCACCTCGTCCGCGATCACCTGCACCGGGATGTCCCCCTCGACGGCGAACGCGACTCGCAGCGCGGAGTGGCGCCGTACGATCTCCTGGAGGGCCCGCTCGAGCGCGCCGTCGTCCACTCCTTCCCGGATCCGCGCGCTGCGTCGCTCGTTGTAGGCGCCGGTGCTCCCGCCGAGTTGGTCGACGAACCAGAGCCGCTGCTGAGCGAAGCTGGCCGGCGGATGACCGGCGGACGCCCCGGGCGCCTGCGCAGGGGGCGGGTCGTGCGCCGAACGCTCTCGGGCCCGTTCCACGGCGGCGGCAAGCGACGCGACCGTGGGCGCGTCGAGGAAGTCGCTGAAGCTAACCTGGGCCAGCAGCAGGTCCTCGACCGCGGCGAGCATCTGCACGGCCGCCAGGGAGTGTCCGCCCAGCTCGAAGAAGTCGTCGTCGAGCCCCACCTCGGACCCGCCGACGGCCTCGCGCCAAATCCCGGCGATCGCCGTTTCCAGGCGTGCTCGCCGGGCACGGCCGGCGTCTCCGGACGCCCCGATCTTGACCTGCCCCATATCGCCCACCCACCGATGGTAGCTATGACACCACGCGGACGATGTTCAGCTAGTGTTTGAGTATGCGACCTGGGGGCGCGCGTCGGGCCGGCACGGTTCCGGGGGGCGACAGCTGTAGAGCGCAGCGACCGAGATGACCGACGACCCGCCTCGACCGGGATACGAACCATTCCCCGTGGAGCGCCGCCAGCGATCGCGGCTGAGCTCCGTGAGCGGCCGGCTGAACCACAGGCTCCCCCGCCCCGCCTATCGCTCGATCCTCGCCGGTTACCGCGGTCTGCGCAAGCTGGCGGGCAAGAATCCGGGTCGTGGCCGGACCCTCCCGGACTTCGTGATCATCGGTGCCGCGAAGGCGGGGACGACTAGCATCTACGCCTGGCTTTGCCAGCATCCGTACGTGGCCCGCGCGGGCGCGAAAGAGATCCACTACTTCAGCTGGCACCATGACCGCGGCGCAGACTGGTACCGGTCTCACTTCCCGCTGGAGCGCGACCGGGCGTCCTTCACCGCCGAGCACGATCGGCCGTTCGCCACGGGCGAAGGAAGCCCCACCTACCTTCCGAGCCCGAACGCGCCGCTGCGCATGGCCACCCTGATCCCCGAGGTGAAGCTGATCGTCGTTCTGCGCGATCCGGTCGATCGCGCCTACTCGCAGTTTCAGATGCGCCGGCGCGACGGCTTCGAGCCCGTCGACTCGTTCGCGACGGCCGTCGCGCTCGAGGATGAGCGCGTCGATGGCGGGAGGGCGCGCGCGCTGTCGACGCAGGCCAAGGACGGACAGCTGGAGGTCGGGCGGACCTATCTCATGCGCGGCCGGTATGCCGAGCAACTAGACCGCTGGTTTCAGTACTTCCCGCGCGAGCAGTTCCATGTCCTGACCACGGATCAGCTGGCCGCCGACTCCCAGAATGCGCTGGACGGGCTGCACAACTTCCTGGGCCTTCCCTCGCATCGCGTCGAGCGGCTGGAGGCGCGGTTCGCCACCCAGTACGATCCGCTCGCCTCGGAGGATCGGGAGCTTCTGGACGAGTATTTCCGCGAGCCCAATGAACGGCTCTGCCACTTGCTCGGCCAGGACTTCGGGTGGGGCAGCAAGTAAGTGCCGGCGCCGGTGCGACCCAGCGGCCCGGGCGCGGAGGTCCGGTCGCTGGTTTCGGAGGGTCGCTTCGACGACGCCTGGCGTCTCCTGGTAGACGACCTGCTGGGCGGTGACGCCGGCGGTGCGTGGAGCATCGCCAGAAACGTCCTGCGTGCGGGCGCGCCGGCGGGGTGGTCACCACCGAGCACTCGCGAGCTGCGTCTCGCGGTGCTCTGCACGTATGAGTCCGCGGAGCTCCGCGAGCATCTCCGGATCGCCTGCCTCGCGCTGCGCATCCGCGCCGAGGTCTGGGCGGCTCCATACGGTCAGGTCGAACAGGAGTTGCTCGGCGGGGACGGTGCCCTCGCGGCGTTCGCGCCGACCCACGTGCTGATCGCTCCGACCTCGGCCGATCTCGGCTTTCCCGAGCTCGGCGAAAATGCCGACGAGCTCGTGGAGGGCGCCGAGTCGCGCTGGCGAACCCTGTGGGAGTTGATCCGGCGCGATCTTGGGGCCAGGGTCATCCAGCACACGTTCGTGGTGCCCGACGAGTCCGCGCTCGGCCATCTCTCGATGCGGCTGGCGGCCAGTCGGGTGTCACTGGTGCGCGAGCTCAACCGGCGTCTCGCCGTGGCCGCCGGCGCCGATGTCCTACTCCTCGACACCGACCGGATCGCCGCTCGGCTGGGCAAGCAACGCTGGTTTGATCCCCGGCTCTGGTACGCGGCGCGCCAGCCGTTCAGCCAGGAGGCGCTGCCGCTGCTGGCCCGGGAGACGGCGGCGGTGCTCGCCGGTGACCTGGGGCTCGCCGCCCGGTGCCTCGTGGTCGACCTGGACAACACGCTCTGGGGTGGGATAGTCGGCGAGGACGGCGCGGACGGGGTTGTGATCGGCGAAGGGCCGGACGGAGAGGCCTACGCGGCCTTTCAGGAGTATCTCCGGGCGCTCCTGCAGCGCGGCGTGATCCTCGCGGTGGCCTCCAAGAACGATTTGGAAGCGGCTCGCGCGCCGTTCGTTGCCAATCCGGCGATGCGGCTGGGGCTCGACGATTTCTCGATGTTCGTGGCAGACTGGCGGCCGAAGTCCGAGCAGGTGAGCGAGATCGCCGAAACCCTGGGTCTCGGTCTCGACTCGATCGTGTTCGTCGATGACAACCCGGCGGAGTGCGCAGAGGTCGGCGCAGCGCTCCCGGAGATCACCACGGTCTGTCTCGACCTGCCGCCGTCCGAGCGCGTGCGGAGGCTCGCCTCGAGCGTCCGCTTCGAGGCCTCGTGGCTGTCACACGACGATCTCGGCCGGCAACGCTCGTACGCGGCGCGCGGCCAAGCCTCACAGTTGCAGTCGAGCGCGGGGTCCATCGAGGAGTTCTGGCGCTCGCTGCAGATGCGGGCCCGCGTGCGCCGCGTCGACTCGAGCTCGATGGACCGCGCCGCTGCACTCATCCAGAAAACGAACCAGTTCAACCTCACCCTCCGCCGGCACCCGCGGGAGGAGGTGGAGCGCCTGGCCAGGGACGATGCGGCGATCTGCATGACCCTCGAGCTCGAGGACCGCTTCGCCCGCCACGGCCTGATCGGTCTCGGGATCGTCGTGGCCAGCGCCGATGAACCGGGGACTGCCGTGATCGACACACTGCTGCTCAGCTGCCGGGTGATCGGCCGGACCGCCGAGACTCATCTACTGTCCCACCTGGCTCGCGAGGCGGCGAGCCAGGGGCACTCGCGCCTGCGCGGCCTATACGCGCCCGGACCACGGAACGGCCTGGTCGCGGACCTCTATTCCAAGCTCGGCTTTGCCCCCCAGGGCGACGGCTGGGAGTACGACCTCGAGCGGGGCGCGCCAATCGAGAGCCTGTACATTTCCGACCAGGAATGATCCAGGACGAGCAGTTCGAACGCACTTTCATCGAGGTCTTCGAAGAGGTGCTGGGGTGGGACATCGAGATCGGGGATGATGACCGCCCGGGCACCGTCGAAGGCTGGGATTCGCTGGCGCAGATTCGGATCATGCATGAGCTCGAGACGCGGTTCGCCGTGCGCCTTCCCGATGACGCCCTGCTCGAGGAGCAGACCGTCGGCTCGCTGAAGCGTTTGGTGCTCCAGAGTGCCGCAACCTAGCCCCCAGGCGATCGAACGGGAGCTGTGCTTCTGGCCCGATGACCTGGCTTTGTTCGCGGCGGCGAGCGGAGACCGCAGCCCGCTCCACATGGATCCCGCCTTCGCTCGCCGGACGTCGTTCGGCGGACGGATCGTCCATGGCGGGCTGTTGAGCATGGGGATGCTCGGGCTGCTGCCCGCGGCGGCACTGGCCAACGTGCGGTCGGTCCGCTCGACATTCCCGGGCCCGGTGCTGCCCGGCGATGTCTGTGCGGCGCGCGCTCAGGCCCACCCCGCCCGGCCCGATCAGTGGGAGGTGTGGCTCAGCGCCCGCGGGAAGGTGGTGGCTCGGCTGGTGGCGAGTACCGGCGACCGAGAACCCGCCGGCGTCGATCGAGCGTCCATGCTCGACCGCGCCGCCGGGCAGGGTGCGGCCGGCCCGGCGGAAGCGATAACCGGGGAGTACCGCACCGGAGCCGAACTGCTCGAGCTGGTGCGCCGCTTCGGGCTGGAGAGCCTGGATCGCGCCGTACTCGAGGGGATCGCCTGGGCGAGCAACGTCGTCGGCATGACGATCCCGGACTTCGACGGCCTCTGCGCGGCGGTGACGATCGTCGCGGCCGGCCACCCCGCGGTCGACTCCCCGGCCGCGCGCCAGTGGGTCAGGCTGCGCGACCACGACGAGCGCACCGACCGGATGCTGGTTGAGGGCGTTCTCGCCGATGATGCGGGGGCGCCGCGCTGTCTCGGGTTGATCGAGTGCTTTCCGTTCTCGCCGACGCCGCTTCCGGAGTCCGCCGCGCTCACCTCGGAGGGGCCGGTCGAGCCCGAGCAGGGCGCGGTCGTGGTCGTCGGCGGAAGCCGCGGCGCCGGCGCGGTGCTGGCCCTGGCGCTGCTGGCGCGCGGCCACGTCGTCCACGTGATCTACTCGAGCTCATCCGACTGCGCCGCGGAGCTGCGCCGGCTCGCCGGCCCGTACGCGACGAGACTCGTGCTACACCGGACGGATGCCGGCGACCGGACCGCCGTCGCGGAACTCGGGGACGCGATCGCGGGGACGATCGACGGTCTCGCGCTGTGCGCCGCCGCGCCCCCGCTTCCGATGGGGTTCACGGCCGAGTCGACGGCCGAGCTGGCCCGCTACGTCGGGCGCAGCATCGACCTCGCCGCCGTTCCCCTGGCCACCTTCCTGCCGCGGCTGCGGCGCGAGGCCGGATGGGTCGTGCTCTTCTCCGCGGCGGCGGTGATGGAGCCTCGCCGAGAACTGCCCCAGTTCACGGCCGCCAAGGCCGCGCTCGAGGGGCTGGCCCGTTGGGTATCGGTGACCACGCCGTCCGCGCGGATCGTTGTCGCCCGGCCACCACGGATGCGGACCGATCTGGTCAATACTCCGAGCGGCAGGCTGGCCGCGACCGCACCGGAGGCGGTCGTCGAGGCCGTACTGCAGCAGGTCGATGGCGCCGGACCGCCGGGCCGCGTCTCGATCGTCGAGTTCGGACGGACGCAGGTGAGCGTGTGAGCGCACCGCCGACTCTGTCCGCGCAGCGGCGGGAGAGCCTGCTGTCGTGCCGCGAGGAGTTCACCTGTTACAGCGCCGCGATCGCCACCTGGCTGGCCGTCGATCAGGAGGACTGGGCGCGGTCGGTGAACCCGGGTCTGTGGCTGACGATCACCGAGCCCGGTGACGGCGTGTTCGGTTTCGCCTATTTCCCCCCCCAGTTGCGCGCCGAGCTTGGTCTGCAGCGGACCGGTGCGGATCAGGTCGGCGCCGCGATCGAGGGCGTCCGACAGGAGATCGCCCGTAGCGGCCGGGTGATCGTCGCGGGCGACGGGTTCCACCTGCCCTGGCACGTCGCGGCCGGTCGTCTCCACCTGCCGCATTGGTACGTGTTGCTCGCGGGAGCCGAGGGGCTGGAAGTGATGGATCCGTTCGCCTGCCGCAACGCGCTGGGGGTCCAGGAGGCGACGCGCCTTCCGGTCGCGCCGGAGGCGTTGGGGGGTCTCCTGCATGCCCTCCCCGGCGACGATCCGATCCACGTGCTGCGCGAGCGACTGGCGTTCGGCGACGAGACCGAGCCGTGTGCTTTGCCCCATCAGTGGTTCGTCCGCGGCGTCGCGGCCGACTGGCGAAGGCCGGAAGGGGCCAATGGCCCCGACGCCCTGCGGCGGCTGGCCGAGCACTTCCGGACACACGGTCAGGACCCCCGGGCATACGCCCAGGCCGATGACATCTGGTCGATCGCGCGCCACCGGGCGTTCCTGCACCGCTGGGCCAACGTCCGCGCGCTCCAGGACGGCGATGATGCGCTCGCCGACTGGGTCGCCAGCCAGGCCACGCCGCTGATCAAGCGGTGGGGACACATCGCTCCCCTGCTGATGCAGGCTGCGCTGGCGCTCGGCGCAGGACGCCAGGCCTCAGCGAGCGTGCCGGACACGCTCGAGCATCTGGCCACCCTGGAACAGTCGGCCTCTGACGCCCTAAAGCAGAACTCCTTTAGCATTTGACCGAATCGGCTGCCATGACGAGCGCCGTAGGGTTCGAGCTCACGGCGTGAGTCGGGGCACATCGGGGGAGGAAAAGTTGTCTGCGCAGGAGACCAAGTCAGAAACAGTCGGCTTCCGGCTGTCCCCTCAGCAGGAACGCCTGCTCCGGGTCGATGACGACACCTCGGTGGTGCAGTGCGCCGTGGCGCTCTCCGGACCGGTACGTGAGCCCGATCTGCGGGCCGGGCTCGCGGAGGTGGTCGGGCGGCACGAGATCTTCCGAACCACGTTTCCGCGGGCGGTCGGGATGCGGGACCGCAGCCAGGTCATCCATGACTCGCTGGCGCCCGGATGGACGACCGAGGCCGGCGTGCCGGACGAGTCCATCGGCGAGCACGCCCGGCTCTCCTCGCTCATGGCGCGGGAGGCGCAGAGCCGCTTCGACCTGGATCACGGTCCGCTCGTCCGGGCGCTGCTGCGCGGGCCCGAACAGCAGCTGTGTCTGTTCGTCCTGACCGCACACGCCGCGTGCGCGGACGCCGCCTCCCTCTGGGCGATTCTCGACGAACTGGCGGCAAGCTATCGCGGCGCCAGCGAGCCGGGGGAGCCGGTGCAGTACGCCGACTACGCCGAATGGCGTCACGATCTGATCACCGGCGAGGACGCTGACGCCTCCGACGGCCGGGCGTTCTGGCTCCGACATCACGAGCACAGACCGGCCAAGCCGAAGCTGCTGTTCGCCGATCCCCGCCAACGATCGGGGAACTCGCTCGCGGTCCCGATCCCCTTCTCCGCCGAGGAGTGCTCGCGGTTGAGCGACGCCGCGGGGTCGGCGGGAGTCTCAGCTCCGCTGTTCCTCGAGGCCGCGTGGCACGCCCTGCTCGCCCGACTGACCGGCGCGCGCGAACTGGTGCTGGCCGGCTGGAGCGGCGGCCGGGCGCAGCCGGATCTCGAGCGTGCGGTCGGCGCCTACGCCCAGCCCCTCCCGATCCGCTCCCGCCTGCAGAGCGGCATGTCGTTCGCCGAGGTGCTCGACCAGGTGAGGCGGGCCCGAGCGGAGGCCGAGCGGTGGCAGGACCTGGCCGGGGCCGAGGATCTGAGCGAACTCGGTGGCGCCAGCGCCGGCGGCTTCGTTCACCACGACCTGGGGCGCCCGGCCGATCCCGTCCTCGAGATCCTGGGCCTGAATCCATCGTCTGACACACCGTTGCTGCTGGCCTCCCGCGCGGGAGCCGGTGGTCTGAGTGTGGAGCTGTGGCACGATCCGGCCGTCCATGGGGAGCAGGACGCGACCGAACTGGCGGCGCGGCTGCGCACCCTGGTTCTCAGCGCGGTCTCAGATCCGGCCGGGCCGGTCGAGCAGCTCGAGCTCACCGGCGCCGGCGAGCGCGAACGGCTGGTGGCGGCGGCGGCCGGACCGGCTCCGATGGCCGATGCCGGCACGCCGGTGGCCCGGCTCTTCGAGCGCCAGGCCCGGCTCACCCCGGACCGTCCCGCCGTAGCCGGCGCCGGCACCGAGCTCAGCTATGCAGAGCTGAACGCGGTCGCGAACCGGTTGGCCCACCTCCTTCGCGACGCCGGCGTGCAACGCAACGTGACGGTCGGCCTGTGCCTGGAGCGCTCGCCTCGGTTGATCCAGGCGGTGCTGGGAATACACAAGGCGGGCGGCGCGTACCTTCCGATCAACCACGAGCATCCTCAGGCGCGGATCGCCCACCAGCTCGCGGAATCGGGGGTGAAGGTGCTCGTGACCGCGGAGGACCTGCTCCCCAGCCTGCCCGCTTTCGGCGGCGAGATCGTGTGCCTGGACCGTGACGCCGACCGCCTGGCGAACTTCCCGGCGCATGACCCCGAGCAGATCTCCCGTCCCGAGGACCTGGCCTACGTGATGTACACGTCCGGTTCGACCGGACTACCCAAGGGGGTCTTGGTGACCCAGGGAAACCTCGGCAACTACGCCACCGCGATCGCCGATCGTCTCGGGTCGCGGGCGGGCGAGGCGACCGGCATGCGTTTCGGCGTCGTGACGGCGATCAGCACCGACCTGGGGAATACCGGCATCTTCCCCCCGCTCATCAGTGGCGGCTGCGTGCAGATGATCAGCCCCGGCGCATCGATGGACGCGGAGGCGATGGTCGCGGAGTGTGATGGGCATCCGCTCGACGTTCTCAAGATCACGCCCTCGCATCTGGGAGCCCTCCTGGCCAGCGAGCAGCCGGCCGGCGCGCTCCCGCGCCGATGGCTCGTGCTGGGCGGCGAGGCGCTCTCCTGGGAGCTGGTAGAGCGGATCCGGGCACTTCCGGTTTCCTGCGCAATCGTCAACCACTACGGCCCGACCGAGACGACGATCGGCTGTTGCGCGCACGACATCCAGGAGCGCCGCGTAGATACCGCCACGGTCCCGATCGGACGGCCGCTGGCGGGCGCGCGCGCCTACGTGCTGGACCGGGGGCTGGCTCTCCTACCGCCCGGCGTTCCCGGCGAGCTCTGCATCGCGGGGAGCGGAGTCGCCGCGGGCTACGCCGGGCACGAAGACGATCGCGAGGGGCCGTTCGTCGCCGATCCGTTCACCGGCGCGGCAGGGGCCCGCATGTACAAGACGGGCGACCGGGCGCGTTACCTGCGCGACGGGGCGATCGAGTTTCTCGGCCGGATCGACGATCAGGTGAAGATCCGGGGCTTCCGGATCGAGCCGGGCGAGGTCGAGGCGGTGCTGGGACGCCATCCCGCCGTCCGGCAGGCCGCGGTCGTGCCCGAGCCCGACGACCGGAACGAGCTCCGCCTGGTCGCCTACATCTCGGCCGGAGGCGATCCCACCGTCGAGGAGCTCCAAGCGTTCCTGGCCGAGTCGCTCCCGGAGTACATGGTGCCGGGGACCTTCGCGCAGCTCGAGGCGCTGCCGTTCACGCCGAGCGGCAAGATCGATCGCCAGGCGCTGGCCGGCCTGGCCACCGTCCAGATGCGACGCGAAGCCCAGTACGTCGCGCCACGGGACCCGATCGAGGAGCAGATCGCCGGGATCTGGGCCGAGCTGCTGGGCACGGAGGCGGTCGGAGTCTTCGACGACTTCTTCGCCCTGGGCGGACATTCGCTGCTGGCCACGCAGGCGATCATGAGGATCCGCCGGGAACATGCCGATATACCCCTGCGGGCCCTGCTCGCCGCCCCGACCGTCGCCACGCTGGCCGAAGTGGTGCGCGGCGGTCCGATCGAGGAATGATTCGTACGATTTCCCGTCTTATGTCAAAATCGTTATTCGTCAGTCGCTCTGGCCAGGAACGGCCGCGGCCGCGCGGGTCAAGCAAATCCGAATCAGGGTTAGCCGGGTCGGGGGCCGATCTGCTTCAGGGGTGAGTTATGTCGGACAAAATTGATGAGAACTTTCAGGTATCGCCGCAGCAGGAGCGGCTGTGGCTCGCTGCGCCGGAGGGCCCGGACGGGCGGGTTCAGGCCACCGTGTCGCTGGTCGGATCAATTGACGCGGCCGGCCTGCGTCAGGCCCTCGGCCTCGCGGTGGCGCGCCACGAGATCCTGCGCACGACGTTCGTCCGCCAGCCGGGCATCCTCGTCCCCCTTCAGGTCGTGGGCGACGAGCTCGAGCCGGCCTGGGAGACGGTCGACATCGCCGCGCTCCCGGCTCCCGAGCGGGCCGAACGCGTGGCCGAGGTCTGCGCCGCGGAGCTCCGGATGCCGCTGGACTTCGCCGCGGGGCCGCTGCTCCGCGCCGTCCTGATCACCCACGGCGAGGACGCGGCCACGCTCGTCCTGACCGTGTCGTCCCTCTGCGCCGACGCCGCGTCGGCCGGACTCCTGGTCCGGGAGATCGCCCATCACCTGACCGGCCAGGGTTCCGTGGCGGAGGAACCGCTCCAGTACGCCGACTTCGCGGCCTGGCAGGTCGAGCTCCAGGGCGCCGAGGATGTCGAGGCGATGGCGGCGCGGGAATACTGGAGCGGGATGGCTGGAGTGAGCAGTCCCACGCTCCCGTTCACCACCTCCGGTTCCGGCCTGCCGCTGGCCACCGAGCACGTTCCGCTCGCCGCCGACCTCGCCTCCACGCTGAACGAGGGAGCCAAGGACTTCGGGGTCAGCGTCGACACCCTTGTCCACGCCGCGTGGTGCCTGGTGATCGCCCGGTCCACCGCGACCGAGACCCCGACGCTCACGTTCGTCGGCAGCGCGCGCCGTCACGCCGATCTCGGGGGCGCCATCGGGGCGCTGTCGGGGTCGGTGCCACTGAGCACCGAGCTGCCGGCCGAGGGCACCTTCGCCGAGGTCCTGCAGAGTCTCGATGCCGCCCGGGCCGCCGCCCCGGTCTGGCAGGATTACGCTCCGGCCGAGGCCGGGGCCGCGGTCAGCATCGGCTTCGTGTCCGCCGACGGCGTCCACGTCACCGACGCCGAGCTTTCGCTGAGACTCGAGCGGGTCATCGACACGGGCCGCGGTCTCGGACTGGCGCTGACCTGCTGCAGCGGCGAGGGCGATCCCCGGCTCGAGCTGAGCTTCGATCCCGCCTGGCACGACCGCCAGGACGTGCAGCGGCTGGCGCGCCGGCTCGAGCACGCCCTGCAGGTGCTGGCCGCCGATCCGGGCATCGCCGTCGTCGATCTCGACATCCTCGACGAGTCCGAGCGCCGGCGCCTGCTGGTGGAGTTCAACCCCAGCTCGGCCCCTGTGCCCGCGGGCGCCGCTCACGAGCTGTTCGCGCGAGCGGCCGCGCAGTCGCCGACGCGGACCGCGACGATCGACGAGCACGGCTCGCTCACCTACGCCGAGCTCGAGGCCCGGGCCAACCAGCTCGCCCACCACCTGCGGGCCGCCGGCGTGATACCGGGGGTCGCGGTGGGCCTGTACACCGAGCGCGACAACGAGATGCTGGTCGGGCTGCTGGGAATCCTCAAGGCCGGTGGCGCCTACCTGCCCCTGCACCATGAGCACCCGCCCGCGCGACTCGGGCAGCAGCTCGAGACCGCCGGGGCCACCGTGATCGTCAGCCAGGAGCCACTGCTCGGGCACCTACCCGAGTTCGCCGGACGGATCATCCTCCTGGACCGCGACCGCGCGGCGCTCGACGGCGAGCCCGAGACGGCGCCCGAGATCACCGTCGGCGGCGACGAGCTGGCCTACGTGATCTACACCTCGGGCTCGACCGGCACACCCAAGGGCGTGGGGGTGACGCACGCGAACCTGGTCAACTACGCGACCTTCATCGCCGGAGCGCTGGGAGCCGACCGCGAGCCGCTCTCGTTCGGTCTGGTCACCTCGATCTCGACCGACCTGGGCAACACCTCGGTCTTCGGCGCGCTCTGCTCCGGTGGCACGCTGGTCCTGCTCAGCCCAGCCGCGGTCGCCGATGGGGCCGCGCTGGCCCGGGAGCTCGAGCGGGCGCCGGTCGATGTGCTGAAGATCACGCCGTCGCACGTCGGTGCCCTGCTGGCCGGTGGCGATGCCCGCGTGCTTCCCCGGCGCTGGCTCGTGCTCGGCGGCGAGCGAGCACCGTGGGACCTGATCGCGCGGGTGCGCAAAATATCACAAGTGCCGATCCTCAACCACTACGGCCCGACGGAGGCGACGATCGGCTGCTGCACGTTCCCCGTCGGCGACGGGCCCGGGCCGTTCGCCCCGGCCACGGTGCCGATCGGCCGCCCGATCGCCAATTCCTCCTGCTACGTGGTGGACGATCGTCTGAGACCGGTCCCGCTCGGCGTGCCCGGAAGGTTGTTCATCGGGGGCGCCGGTATCGCCCGCGGCTATGTCGGCCAGCCGGAGCTGACGGCCGAGCGGTTCGGACCCGATCCGTTCGCGGAGCAGCCCGAGGCGCGGATGTACGAGACCGGCGATCTCGCCCGGTGGCTGCCCGACGGGACGCTCGAGTTCCTCGGCCGAGACGACGAGCAGATCAAGGTTCGCGGCTACCGGGTCGAACCGGCCGAGGTGGAAGCCGCGCTGCGCTCGCACCCCGCGGTCAGCGACGCCGTGATCGTCACCCAGGCCGGCGCCTCCGGCGACCTGCGCCTGGTCGCCTACTGCGCCACCACCGGCGCGGTCAGCCCGGACGAGTTGCGCAGCCACCTGGCCAACTGGCTGCCCGAGTTCATGATCCCGCCGGTGATCGCCACCCTCGACGTGCTGCCCCGCACTCCGAGCGGCAAGGTCGACCGGCGCTCGCTACCGGATCCGGCCACCCTGACCGGCCAGGCTGCTTCCGCCCATGTCGCGCCGCGGACGCCGATCGAGGAGGCCGTGGCGGCGATGTGGGCGCAGACGCTGGGGCTCGAGCGCGTCGGCGTCACCGAGGACTTCTTCGAGATCGGCGGACACTCGCTGGTCGCCACGCAGGTGGTGGCGCAGGTGCGCAGCGGGCTCGCCGTCGACCTCCCGTTGCACAGCCTGTTCACCTGTCCCACGGTGGAGAGCCTGGCCGCCGAGATCATGCGGATGATGGGCGAATCCGAACAGGACGAGACGGCCGAGCTGCTGGCGGAGCTCGAGGGCCTCTCCGACGAGGACGCCGAGCGATTGCTGGCCGGCGAGGGCAACCTCCCGGAGCCGGGCTAGCGAGATGAGCACCACCGACAATTCCAGGCAGACGATTCCCCGGCTGGCCGACGACGGCCTGCGGCCGCTGTCCTATCCGCAGCAGCGCCTGTTTCTCCTGGATCGGATCATGCCGGGGCTGCCGGCCTATAACGTGCCGACTCTGGTCCAGGTGGGGACGACTCTCGACGCCGGGCGGCTGAAGCAGGCGCTGAACGCGACCGCCGGCCGGCATCAGATTCTGCGGTCGACGATCAGGCTGATCGACGGCGAGCCCGTGCAGGAGGTCTCTCCGCTGAGCGATGTCGAGCTCTCGGTGTCGGACCTGCGCTCGGTGGCTCCGGGAGCGCGCGAGGCGCAAGCAGAGGCGCTGCTGGGGCGATTCGCCCGCCGCCCGTTTGACCTCGCCTCCGATCTGCTGCTGCGGGCCGCGCTCGTCCATTTGGCCCCGGAGCAGGATCTGCTGCTGATCGTGTTCCATCACATCGGCTCCGATCACGTCTCGAGCGCGATCCTGTTCCGGGAGCTCGACGAGCTCTACGGCGCACTGGGCGACGGACGGGAGCCGGCGCTGCCCCAGCTGCCGATCCAGTACGCCGACTTCGCCGCCTGGCAGCGCGAGCACCTGAGCGGCAGCCAGTACGACGAGCTGGTCGATTACTGGACCTCGCGCCTGGCCGGCGCCCCGGAACGGCTCGACCTCCCCTCCGACCGGCCCCGACCGAGCATCCAGAGCTACCGTGGCAAGTTGCGGGAGTTCACCCTCGAGGCCGAGCTGGCCAATCCCCTGCGCGAGCTCGCACGACGGAACAGCGCGTCGATCTTCGTACTGCTGATGGCGGCGTTCAAGACCCTCCTGCACCGCTACGCGGGCGTCGAGGACATCGTCGTGGGCGCCCCGGCCTCCGGGCGGCATTACGAGGAGGTCACCCACCTGCTGGGCTGCTTCTCCAACACCCTGGCGCTGCGCACAGATTTGTCGGGAGATCCCACGTTCGCCGAGCTGCTCAGCCGCGTCAAGGAAACGTCGATGGAGGCTCAGATCTTCCAGGAGCTCCCGTTTGAGAAGGTGGTCGAGGCCCTGAACCCCGAGCGCGCGCAGAGCCACTCGCCCGTGTTTCAGGTCCTGCTCGGCTACGACGTCGCTCCGGCGCAGCCGCCCGAGCTGGCCGGTCGACCGCTGCAGCGCCTCCCCGTGCCGGGCTGGGAGTGGTCACGCTTCGACCTTTCGATCATCCTGCGCGACCTCGACGATGGCGCGCTGCGCGGTGAGCTGGAATACACGACCGACCTGTTCGACTCGTCCACCATCGAGCGATTCATCGGCCACTACCGCACGCTGCTGGAAGGAGTCCTTCGCGATCCGCAGCAGAGGATCTCAGAGCTGCCGCTACTCACCGCGCGGGAGCGAGAGCAGGTAATGGTGCAGTGGAACGACACCGCGCGTCCCTACGACATGCGTTGCCTGCACGAGCTCTTCGCCGAGCAGGCGGCCCGCGTGCGGGGGGCGATCGCCGTCGCTGACGGCACCCACACGATCACCTACGCCGAGCTCGAGCGCCGGGCCAACCAGCTCGCGCGCGAGCTGACCCGATTGGGAGCCGGTCCCGGTCAGCTCGTCGGGATCTGCCTTGACCGCTCCGTGGAACTCGTGGTGGCGCTGCTGGGAGTGCTCAAGTCCGGCGCCGCGTACGTGCCGCTGGAGCCGACTTACCCGCCGGAGCGCCAGGAGTTCATCCTCACTGACGCGCAGGCGCCTGTGCTGATCACCCAGGAGCGCTACCTCGGGGCGGTCGACCTCCACGGGGCCAAGGTTCTGTGCGTGGACCGCGACGCTGCCCGCGTCGAAGAGCAGTCCGGCGATCCCCTGCCGCCGGACGGCGATCCCGAGCAGCCCGCTTACGTGATCTACACCTCGGGGTCCACCGGCCGACCCAAGGGCGTCGAGATCGCCCACCGCTCGGTGGCCAACCTGATCGCGCACATGCGCGAGCGCCCGGGGCTCACCGACCGGGACGTCGTGGCGAATCTGACCACGCCGGCCTTCGACCTGTCGGTACCCGACTGGTACCTGCCGCTGAGCACCGGCGCGCGGCTGGTGATCGTGCCGCGGGAGGCGACGCTCGACGGCGTCGATCTCGCCGACTGGCTGGCTCGCACCGGCGCGACGTTCGTCCAGGCCACGCCGACCACCTGGCAGCTGCTGGTCGACGCCGGCTGGAACGGACGCGTCGCCCTGAAGATCGTCTGCGGCGGCGAGGCCCTGCCCGCCACGCTGGCCGAGGAGCTCCGAGCCCGGGGTGAGCTCTGGCACATGTACGGCCCGACCGAGACGACCGTGTGGTCCTCGATTCATCCGCTGCGTCCCGGCGACGGGCCACCCGTGCTCGGCGGCCCGATCGCCAACACGACGTTCTTCGTGCTGGACCCGGCCGGGCAGCCGGTGCCGATCGGCGTGCCGGGCGAACTCCACATCGGCGGCGACGGGCTGGCCGTGGGCTACCGCGAGCGCCCGGAGCTGACCGCTGAGAAGTTCGTCCACACCGGGCCGGCCGGCGCGGGCCGCCTCTACCGCACCGGCGACCTCGCGCGCTGGCGGCGCGACGGCACGCTGGAGTTCCACGGGCGGATCGACCATCAGATCAAGCTGCGCGGCTTCCGGATCGAGCTCGAGGAGATCGAGGCGGTCCTCGAGGCGGATGCCCAAGTGTCGGGCGCGGCCGTTGTCGTCAGGGAGGACACTCCCGCTGACCAGCGGATCGTGGCCTACATCGTGCCCGCGGACGGGCGGACCTTGGAGGTTGAGGTGCTCCGCCGGCTGTGCAAGGCGAAGCTGGCGCCGTACATGGTGCCGTCCACCTTCGTCGAGCTGGAGAAATTCCCGACCACTCCGAACCGGAAGCTGGACCGCCAGGCGCTGCCGGCTCCGGACGGCGCTCGCCCCGACCTGGCGGACTCCTACGTGGCCCCCGAAACCCCGATCGAGGAGACGCTGACATCGATCTGGAGCGAGGTTCTCGGGGTCGACCGGGTCGGTATCGACGACGATTTCTTCGACCTGGGCGGGCACTCGTTGCTGGCGGTGAAGATGCTGGCGCGAGTGCAGGAGACCATGGGCATCGACCTGTACCTGGGGATCGTGTTCGAAAACTCGACCGTGCGCGAGCTGGCGGTGGCCGTCACCTCGGGGCTGCTCGAGGAGGCCGGCGAGGATGAGCTGGCCGACCTGCTGGCCGAGGCGGAGGCCTCCGAGCTATGAGCAGCGATTCATCCCGCGTCGCGCGGCGGCTGGAGAACCTGAGCCCGGCTCAGCGGGCGCTGCTCG
>JALYXK010000225.1 GCA_030947145.1 Actinomycetota bacterium | reverse complement strand
GCGCTGAGCTTGATCTTGCAGACGAAGCGGGTGATCGGCAGCCGTAGGCCGACGGTGCCCTTGGCCAACCCGGCGCCCCACTCCGGATCGAGCAGCATCGGCTGCTCGACGTGGCGCTCGAAATGCTCCACGAGCCGACCGAGTACGCGCAGGTTTTCGGGCTCGTCCAGGAGCTGGGGGACCCCGTAGCAGTGCGCGACGCTGAAGTTCCAGGTCGGAGCCCGAATCGCTCCCGGCGCGTACCAGCTCGGCGAGATGTAGCCGTGACGCCCCTGGACGATCAGCATCATCTCGCGATCGCCGAACCCGTGAACCTGATCGTCGGGCCGGCCCACGTGGGTCACGATCGCCAGCCCGTCGGCCGCCTCGTCGAGCAGGATCGGATAGTGGGAGGCCACGAGCTCGCCCTGGTGGCTGCTCACCAGGATGGCCCACGGGTTCTCGCGAATCAGCTGCCGGACCACCTCGGCGTCGTCGCTGGCGTGCTTCGGGGTGTGCCGCATCGGGTCGATTCTGCCGCACCGGGAGCTACGGGCCCGGAGACACCCACTGCTCGCGCCCGCCGACGATGGTCCTGGCGATCAGCGGCACGCCCGGCCGGTACACGAGATGGGTGTAGGACGGGGCGGAGAGAATCGCCAGGTCGGCTCGCGCGCCGGGCGTGAGCACGCCCACGTCGGAGCGGCGCAGGGCCAGCGCGCCGCCCAGCGTCGCTGCGCGCAGCGCCTCCTCCGCCGTCATCCCCATCTCCCGGACGGCGAGCGCGATGCAGAAGCTCATCGACGTGGTGTAGCTCGAGCCCGGGTTGCAGTTGGTGGCCAGGGCGACGGTGGCGCCCGCGTCGAGCAGGCGGCGCGCGTCGGGATACGGCTGACGGGTGGAGAAGTCGGTCGCGGGCAGCAGCGTCGCCACCGTGGCCGATCCGGCCAGCGCCGCGACGTCGGCCGCAGATAAATAGGTGCAGTGGTCGGCGGACGCCGCGCCCATCTCGACCGCCACCTGCACCCCGGGCCCGAGCCCGAGCTGGTTGGCGTGCACGCGCAGGCCGAGGCCGGCCTGGGCCCCGGCGCGCAGGACCGCGCGCGATGCCTCCGCGTCGAACGCCCCCCGTTCGCAGAAGACGTCGATCCAGCGGGAGTGGGGCGCGCAGGCGTCGAGCATCTCGCCGCAGACCAGCGCCACGTAGTCGTCGGGCGCCCCGGCGTACTCGGGCGGCACCAGGTGCGCGCCGAGGAAGGTGACGTCATCGGTCAGCTCGGCGGCCAGCTCGCACAGGCGCCGTTCACCGGGCGGATCCAGCGCGTAGCCGGACTTCACCTCCAGGTGGGTGATCCCGGCGCGCAGCGCCTCGGCGCGGCGCCGGCCCGCCAGCTCGCGCAGGCCGGCGGTCGTCGCCTCGCGCGTCGCCACCACCGTCGCGCGGATGCCGCCGGCCGCGTACGGGGCCCCGGCCATCCGAGCCGCGAACTCGTCCGCCCGGTCGCCGGCGAATACGAGATGGGTGTGACTGTCGACGAACCCCGGGATCACGCAGCTCCCGTCGGCGTCGATCCGCTCGTCCGCGGAAGTGCCGGTGGGGCCGGACGCCCCGACCGACACGACCCGGCCCCCGTCCAGCACCAGTGAGGCGTCGCGCACGATCCCCAAGGCGCCATCGCCCAATGCCGGGTCGTTGGTCACCAGGAGCCCGATGTTGTCGATCGCCACCGAAGTCAAAGCGCGACCTTGGCCAGCACGTCGGCCAGCGCGCCGGCCACGTCCAGTCCGACGTGCGCCCCGTCGCGCACCACGAAGCGCCCGCCCACGATCACGTGGCGCACGTCGGCGGCCGCGCCGGCGAACACGAGCGCGGCCAGGGCGTCGTGCGCCGACACGCCCGCGAGGCGCACGCCCTCGCGCCGCACCACCACCAGGTCGGCCAGCGCCCCGGCGCGGATAGCCCCGCCCTCGGGCCAGCCGAGGCTCTGATAGCCGTTGGCGGTGGCCGCCTGCAGCAGGTCGCTCGCCGTGTGCTGGCCGCGCACGCCGGTGGCCAGGCGCTCGTCCAGCTCGACGGCGCGGGCCTCCTCGAATGGCTCGATTGAGGCGTTGGAATCGCTGCCCAGTGCCAGCCGGACGCCGGCGTCGCGCAGCCGCCGGCCCGGCCCAATCCCGTCGGCGAGGTCGCGCTCGGTCGTCGGGCACAGGCAACAGCAGGTCCCGGCGTCGCCCAGCAGCGTCAGATCGGCCTCCGAGACGTGGGTCGCGTGGACGGCGGTGAAGCGCTGCGACAGAGCTCCCGCGCGAGCCAGCACGGCGGCCGGGTTGGCGCCGTAGGCATCGAGGCAGGCCGCGTTCTCGACTGGCTGCTCGGAGACGTGGGCGTGCAGCGGCGCCTCCCGGGCGGCCGCCCACTTCGCCACGACCGCCGCCGATGCCGGGTCGACGGCGCGTACGCTGTGGATCGCCGCGCCGATCCGCACCCGCGGGCCGTCGCGCAGCCGGTCGACCCGCGCGGTCCAGGCCTCGACGTCGCGGTCGCAGAAGCGCCGCTGCCCCGCCTCGGGGGGAATGCCGATCCCGCCGTGCAGGTAGCAGGCGTCGAGCAGGGTCAACCGCACTCCGGCCTCGGCAGCGGCCTGGATCACCGCCGCGCCGAGAGCATTCGGATCCTCGTAGGGCACCCCGCCCGGACCATGATGCAGGTAGTGAAACTCCCCCACCAGGGTGACGCCGGCCAGCGCCATCTCGGCAAAGGTGGCGCGGGCCACGGCCAGCGTCAGGTCGGGATCGAGCCGGCCAGCCAGCTCGTACATCTGCTCTCGCCAGGTCCAGAACGACCCCGCGGCGCCGTGAGTGCGCCCGCGCAACGCGCGCTGGAACGCGTGCGAGTGGGCGTTGGCCAGCCCGGGGATGACCAGCCCATCGAGGCGTTGTGAGCCCGGCGGCGGGTCGGCGACGCCGGCGCGCACCTCCTCGATCCGCTCCCCCGAAGCCTCGATCACCACGCCGGCTTCGGGCTGCGCGTCCCCCAGCCAGGCCAGCTCGCACCAGAAGACGCTCACGCTCCGGCGTCCCGGGTATACGGGCCGATCCGCCGCAGGAAGTCGGCCTGGTGGTGGCGCTCGAACTGCTCCCAGGTGGTGAACGTCCGCGGATCGGTGACCCGGTCCAGGAACAGCACGCCATCGAGATGGTCGAGCTCGTGCTGAAACGTCCCCGCGCTCAGCCCGTGCGCGACCGTCTCATGGGGCACACCGGCGCGATCCAGATACCGCGCGCGAACCGCGACGCAGCGCTCGACGTCCCCGCGCAGGTCCGGAATCGACAGGCAGCCCTCGTTGATCATCAGCGTCTCCTCCGAGAGCGGTTCGATTACCGGGTTGACCATCACCGTCAGCGGAATCAGCGGCTTGTAGCGGTAGCGCGTCTGCGCATCGACCTCGACCACGGCGATCCGCCGTCGAGCCGAGACCTGGGTGGCGGCCAGTCCGGCCCCGCCCGCCGCCCGCTTGGTCTCGATCAGATCGTCGATCAGGCGCTGAACCGGTTCAGAGCGCAGCTCATCGAGATCGACCTCCGGCGCGCGCTCGCGCAGCACCGGGTCGCCGACGGTGGCGATCGGAAGGCGGCTCACGGGCCCTCGGGCGAGCCCTCGCGCATCGGGATGCGCACACCGCGCTGCTCGGCCACGGCGATCGCGCGCTCATAGCCGGCGTCGGCGTGGCGCATCACCCCGGTGCCGGGATCGGCGGTCAGCACGCGGTCGAGCTTCTCCGCCGCGAGCCGGCTGCCGTCGGCCACGCACACCATCCCGGCGTGGATCGAGCGGCCGATCCCGACGCCACCGCCGTGATGGATCGACACCCAGCTCGCGCCCGAGGCCGTGTTGACCAGCGCGTTGAGCAGGGGCCAGTCGGCGATCGCGTCGGATTCGTCGGCCATCGCCTCGGTCTCGCGGTAGGGCGAGGCGACCGACCCCGAGTCCAGGTGATCGCGGCCGATCACGATCGGCGCCCGCAGCTCGCCGGAGCTGACCATCTGGTTGAAGCGCAGTCCCAGCCGCCGGCGCTCGCCGTAGCCCAGCCAGCAGATCCGTGCCGGGAGGCCCTGGAAGGCAATTCGCTCCGAGGCATGATGAATCCACCGCGCCAGGGCCTCGTCGTCGGGGAACTCGTCGAGCACCGCCCGGTCGGTCGCCGCGATGTCGGCGGGATCGCCGGACAGCGCCACCCAGCGGAACGGGCCGCGGCCCTCACAGAACAGCGGCCGGACGTAGGCCGGCACGAACCCGGGATAGGCGAAGGCGCGTTCGAAGCCGCCGAGCCGCGCCTCGGCCCGGAGGCTGTTGCCGTAGTCGAACACCTCGCTGCCGGCGTCGAGGAACCCGACCATCGCCGCGCAGTGGGCGGCGATCGCCGCTCGCGAGCGGCGGATGTACTCCTCGGGGTCGGCCTCTCGCAGCGCCTGCGCCTCGGCCAGCGACATGCGGTCGGGCACGTAGCCGTTCAGCGGATCGTGGGCGCTGGTCTGATCGGTGACGATCTCGGCCTCGAAGCCGCGCCGCAGCAGCGCCGGCAGCACCTCGGCGGCGTTGGCCTCGAGCCCGACGCTCAGCGCCCGGCCCTCGCTCTTGGCCTGCTCGACTCGCGCGATCGCGTCCTCCAGCGAGTCCGCCACCTCGTCGAGATAGCGCGTCTGCAGGCGGCGCTCGATCCGCTGGCGATCGACCTCTATGCACAGCGCCACGCCGCCGTTCATGGTCACGGCCAGCGGCTGAGCGCCGCCCATGCCGCCGAGCCCGGCGGTCAGGGTGATGGTGCCGGAAAGCGTCCCGCCGTGACGCCGGCGGGCGATCTCGGCGAAGCATTCGTAGGTGCCCTGCACGATTCCCTGGCTGCCGATGTAGATCCACGAGCCCGCGGTCATCTGCCCGTACATGGTCAGCCCGAGCGCCTCGAGCCGGCGGAACTCCTCCCAGGTCGCCCATTCCGGTACCAGGTTCGAGTTGGCGATCAGCACCCGCGGGGACCACTCGTGGGTCCGGAACACGCCGACGGGCTTACCCGACTGCACCAGCAGCGTCTCGTCGTCGGCCAGCGTCCGCAACGTGCGCACGATCGCCTCGAACGCCGGCCACGAGCGGGCCGCCTTCCCCGTGCCGCCGTACACCACCAGCTCGGCCGGATTCTCCGCGACCTCGGGGTCGAGGTTGTTCATCAGCATGCGCAGCGCCGCCTCCTGCGGCCAGCCCCGACAGGAGAGCCCCAGGCCCCGGGGCGCACGCACCGTCATCACTGCAGCGCCCCGATCGCCGACTCGACTTCATCCAGCAGCTTTCCCGAGGCCACCAGCGCTTCGGCGGCCGCGAGCTCGGGGGCCAGGTAGCGG
>JALYXK010000206.1 GCA_030947145.1 Actinomycetota bacterium | reverse complement strand
GGCGAGCGCCGCGACGGCGGCGGCCCACTTCGCCGCCAGTCCGTGGGCATCGCCGAAGTAGATGCTCGGACCGTTGCGCAGCTGGGCCACCAAACCACGCGAGCGGTCGCTGGTGACCCGGGTGACGTGGGCGAGCAGTTCGTAGGGCGCGGCGGCGAGCACGGCGACCGCGGCGCGGGCCGCCGAATCGGTCAGGCGCGTGCCACCCGGGGGCACCCGGAGCGGGATCACCGGCAGCAGCGAGGTCGCGACGACGTCGTGCAGCAGCGTGCCGTCGGCGGCGACCGCCGTCGTCTTGCCGTCCACGCTGATGGCGGCCACGGGGATCTGCTCGACCACGTGGATCTCGATTCCGTGCGGGAACTGCGAGCTGACCTGGAGGGCCTTTACCACCGGATAGGGCTGGACCGCCGTGCGCAGGGGGCCCATCTGGACATCGAGCGTAGTCATGGTCCGGGCGGAGGCGACCAGGGCCGTGCGGATCTGCTCGGCGTCCGGTCCGCTAACCCCGGTCACGGTCACGCGGTGCACCGAGACGAGCGAGGAGTCGCGCAGCCACAGCCAGCCGCCGAGCACCAGTGCTCCGACCGCCGCCAGCACCACCACGGCACGCCGACTGGGCCGGCGCACGGTCCAAACTCGCCACCCCCGAAGCGCGCCCCGTCGAGCGCCGCGGGTCCCGCCGGCGGAGCCGCTCATCCCCGATTCCAGTCGCTGGGAAACCGCACCGGGCCGAGCGCCTGGACCTCAGGCTCGAGCTCCACGCCACAGCGCTCCATGACCCGCCGGCGACCCTCCGCCATCAGCGCGATCACGTCAGCGGTGCTGGCCTCGCCGTGATTCTCCACGAAGTTCGCGTGCTTGGCGGAGAAACCCGCTCCGCCGATCCGTAGCCCGCGGCAACCGGCGGCATCGAGCAGCTGGCCGGCGGTCCGTCCTGCGGCGCGGGGATCCTCGGGGTTCTTGAAGGTCGATCCGAAAGTCTTGATGCCGGAGGGCTGCGCCGCCTTGCGCCACTCGCGCATCTCCGCCAGCGTGGCCTTGACCGCGGCGCTGCTGGCCGGCGCCAGCGCGAAGCACGCGCGGGCCACCACCTCCCCCGGCCGCAGATTCGACCGGCGGTACTCGAACCCCAGCTGCTCGGGCTCGCGCCGGTCCGTGCCCTGGGCGCTGACCACGTCGACGAACTCCAGCACGCGCGCGAGCACGCCGTCGTAGGCGTTGGCGTTCATCCGCACCGCCCCGCCGACCGTCCCGGGAATGTTGACGCCGAACTCCACGCCGGTCAGGCCGGCCCGCGCGGCCCGCGCCGAGACGGCGGGCAGCCGCGCGCCCCCGCCGCAGAGAATGCGGCCCGCCCGCCCGTCCAGTTCGATCTTGTTTAGCTCTTTGTCGAGTTTCAAAACGAGTCCGCGAACCCCTTCGTCGGCAATCAGGAGGTTCGACCCCGACCCCACGACCCCTACCTCGAGACCCTCGGCTCCGGCCCAGGCCAGCAGCCGCTCGAGCTCCGGCAACGACTCGGGCCGCGCGAACATCTCCGCCGCGCCGCCGGTCCGGATCGTGGTCAGCCGCGCGAGCGGGTACCCGCGCTGCACCCCGGCTGGAGCCTCTGGCATGGCTCCGAGGGTAAACGCCGGACCGGCTGCCCAACCGGTCCGATGCTCCCTGGTGACCGCCGGGCTCCGGCGGCTAGCGCCGGCGGCCGGCTCAATTCAGCGCAGCAGCGAGCGCCCGAGCCGGTCGATATCCCCCGCTCCCATCATCAGGCACAGATCGCCCGGGCGCAGGAGCGATCCCAGGTAGCGCCGAGCGTCGTCGAAGCTGGGCAGCCAGGCCACTGTCCGGCCACCCCCCGCGTCGGCCGCCGCCGCCGCCACCAGCCGGCCGTCGACGCCGGGGAAGTCCTCGGCGCGCTCGCGCGCCGGGTATACGGACAGGACGCCGCAGAGGTCCGCGGTGGCCAGCGCCCGGCCGAATGCGCCGGCCAGCTCGCGCGTGCGCGAGTAAAGGTGGGGTTGGAAGATCGCGATCAGACGACCGGCGGAGAGGGTGCGAGCGGCGGCGATCGCCGCCGCGACCTCGGTCGGATGGTGGGCGTAGTCGTCATACACCGCCACCCCAGCAACGGTCTCGCCGATGCGCTCCAGGCGCCGACGCGCGCCGCTGAAGTCGGCGATCGCCGCGGCGGCCCGGGACGGCTCGGCCCCGGCGAGCGCACACGCGGTGAGCGCGCCGGCGGCATTGACGGCGTTGTGGGCGCCCGGCACCGACAGGGTGACTTCGATGCCGCGCCAGGCAAACCGCGAGCCGGTGCGATCCAGGACCGGATCCGGAGCGTCGTAGGGCACCGCCGCGGGCGGGCAGAGCGCGCGCAGGGCCGGGCGATCCCACACGACGGCCCGATCGCCGGCCCCCGTCATGAACGCGCGGAAGGTCGCCTCGAGGTCGGCCAGCGACCGGTAGGTCGAATGGTGGTCCAGCTCGGCATTGGTCAGGACGGCGATCTCCGGGGACAGCTTCAGCAGCGAGCGATCGGACTCGTCGGCCTCGATCACGATCCATTCCCCGGTTCCCCATCCGGCGTTCGAGCCGGTGGACCGCAGCTCGCCTCCGACCACGTAACTCGGATCCAGGCCGCAGCCGGCCAGTACGTGGACGATCATCGCGGTCGTGGTGGTCTTGCCATGGGTACCGGTGACGGCGATGCAGCGGCGCAGGGCCGCGATCTGCGCGAGCAGATCGGCGCGGTGCATCTCGTGGGCCGCCGCCCGCCGCTCGGGGTTATCGGATCCGATCGCCGTCGAGTACACGACCTCGGCCCCGGCCGGGACGTTCTCCGCGGCGTGTCCGAAGACCGGCTCGATTCCGGTGGCGCGCAGACGCTCGGAGTAGGACGATGAGGCGCGGTCAGAGCCCGTGACCTGCGCTCCGAGCGCCTGCGCGATCAGGGCCAGCCCGCTCATCCCGGCCCCGCCGATACCGACGAAGTGCAGGCGGCGCTGCGACCAGTCGTCCCGATTCACTGTGGCCAGGCTCGCCGGCCTCAGACCCGCTCGAGCACGACCACGGGGATCTCGCGATCGGTCTTCTGCTGGTATTCGGCGTAGGCGGGCCAGCTCTGATTCATCAGCTTCCACAGCTCCGGACGCTCGTCGGCGCCGGCGGTGCGGGCCCGCGCCGCGAAGCGATCGCCGCGAACCTGAACGGTCACCTCGGGGTCCTCGGCGAGGTTCAGATACCAGGCCGGGTGCTCCGGCGCTCCGCCCTTGGAGGCGACGACGACGTGGTCGCCGTCGTGCTCGGCGAAGATCAGGGGCAGCTCCCGGGGCTGGCCGGACTTCCGGCCCTTCGTGGTCAGCAGCAGCACCGTCGTGCCCTGCCAGTCGTATCCCTCCGCGCCATCGGTGTCTTTGTAACGGTCAACGTGCTCCTGGCCGAACAGCAATTTGGCTCCTCGCTAACTGGTCGATTTTCTCGGCCCTAGCGAGGCTAGCCGACACCAGCCGCGGCCAGCACCTCGCGGGCGATCTCCCGGGCCGCGTCCGGCCGAGCGAGCTCGGCCGAGGCGCGGGCCATCGCGGCCAGCTTGCCGTGGTCGGCCAGCAGGCCGCCCACCTCGTGGGCCAGGCGCGGCCCGGTCAGCTCCGAGTCGGGGATCACGATCGCCGCCCCGGCGCGCTCCATGAACCGCGCGTTCGCCGTCTGGTGATCGCCGGTTGCATGCGGGAAGGGGATCAGCACCGCCGGACGTCCCGCGGCCGCGACCTCGAAGACCGACCCGCCCGAGCGCGCCACCACCAGATCGCTGGCCAGCAGCGCCTCGCCGAAATCGGCGATGTAGCCGCGCAGGTCGTAGTGCGGACCGGGCGAGGACAGCTCGGGCAGGTCGCGCGCGCCGGCGGCGTGCAGCACGTGGAACCGAGCTCCGGCGAACGCGTCGATGGCCGCGTGGTTGATCGACCGCGCCCCCAGGGAGCCGCCGAACACCAGCACGCAGGTTTCCTGCGGCTCGATCCCGAAGCGGACCCGCGCGGCTGCCCGGTCCGACGCCGGGGGCGGCACCGGACGTCCGGTGACCCGGTAGCGACCGCCGCTGCGGCCCTTGATCGGGAAGGCCAGGCAAACGCGCCGGGCCGCGGGGGCCAGGAGCCGGTTGGTGAGGCCGAGGTGGCTGTCGGCCTCACTCAGCACGAGCGGAATGCGGTCGAGCACCGCGGCCAGCCCGATCGGCCCGGCCACATACCCGCCGGCCCCGACCACGGCGTGCGGCCGCAACTCGCGGATCAGCGACCGCGCGCCCAGCACGGCGGTGGCATCGATCGCGGCGGCCCGGGCTGCCTTCAGCGGACGGCGGCGGGGCAGCGACAGGACCCGCAGCGAGTGCAACGGATAGCCCGCCGCCGGGACGAGCTCGAGCTCGGCGCGCTCGCCGCCGACGAACACGACCTCGGCGCCCTCATCGCGAAGTGCGTCCGCGACCGCCAGCGCCGGCACGACGTGGCCGGCTGTCCCGCCTGCCCCGATCACGATCCGGGGGGCGCTCACGACCCCGCGCCTCCCGCGCCTCCCGCGTTTGCGGGCTGCCGTCGAGCGCGCGCAGGCGCCTGGCCCCAGGCCGGGCGATATTCAGCAGCACCCCGACGGAGGCCAGCATCACGCACAGGTTCGTGGGGGCATAGGAGATGAACGGCAGCGGTACTCCGGTCAGGGGGGCGAGCCCGAGCACGACGAAGATGTTCAGAATCCCTTGGCACAGGATCAGCGACGTCAGCCCAGTCGCCAGCAGCTTCGCATACCTGGTCGCGGCCCGGCGCGCGGTGCGCAGGCCGGCGTAGGCGATCATCCCGTAGAGGACGGCCACGCCGCAGATCCCGAGCACCCCGAGCTCTTCGCCGATCACGGCGAGGATGAAGTCGGTCTGGGCCTCGGGCAGGTAGTAGATCTTCTGGACCGACTTGCCGAGCCCCACCCCGAAGAGCCCGCCGGAGCCCAGCGCGATCTGGCCCTGGACGGCCTGGAATCCGGCCGTCGACTTGGATGACCACGGATGTAGGAACGAGGTCAGCCGAGCCTGCTGATACGGCTGCGCGACGACGAGCAGCAGCACGAAGACCAGCGCGATGCCCGCCAATGCAGCGAGGTAGCGGAGCGGAAGACCGGCGGCGATCAGCAGCGCGGTGATCGTGAACGCGACGACCAGTGCTGTCCCGAGGTCGGGCTCGACGACGATCAGCAGACAGGCCGGACCGGCCACCACGGCGATCGGCGCGAGCGCCTGGCGGAAGCCGCGCATCCGCTTGGGGTGATCGGCCAGGTGGCGGGCGACATATAGGATCAGCGTGAGCTTCATCAGCTCTGAGGGCTGGAACTGGATCGGGCCCGCGGCGAACCACCGTCGGGCGCCGTTGATCCGGACCCCGACTCCGGGGATCAGCACCAGTAGCAGCAGGGCGAAGGAGCCGAACAGCATCAGCTTGACCACGCGCGGATCGAGGATCGTCAGCCCGCGGCGCTCGAGCACGTGCATGGCCGCGAGGCCAAGGCCCCCGAAGATCAGGTAGCGCACGAACTCGCTTGTCCCGTAGCCGCGGCCGGCCAGCACGCCGATCGGCGCGGAGGCGCTGTAGACCATCACGGCGCCGAAGGCCAGCAGGCACAGGGTGGCCGTCATCAGGATCCGGTGCTCGAGCGGCGGCGGCACGCGCCGCGCC
>JALYXK010000197.1 GCA_030947145.1 Actinomycetota bacterium | reverse complement strand
TGATGCTGACACCGGTGCCAGGGGAGGTGATGCTGTGTGGACTCGAGTCCTTGTTGTCGATCACCAGCCGCGTCGGACGACCCACCCTGACGGCGAAGTTGGTCTTGGAGTAAGAGTCATGCATCTTGCCGTCGGGGCCCTTTTTGTCACCGCCGGCCACGCTGAGACTGACACTCCGCGTCGCCGGCGCCCTCGGCAGAGCCACAGCGGACGTCGATGGCGTCACTATCGGGGTGGTGTGGTTCTGGCTGGCGACGACCAGGGCGATCGTCGAGATGCCAATGGCCGCCAAGATCCCGATGGCGCCGAGTACGTGGAGGAATATTCCACCGTCGTGGGCGACCTCGGCATCGAACTTCTCCTGATCGGTGGGACGTCGCGGAGGAGCCGGATCACTAACCGGTGTCCCGTTCTCAGCGTACGGGGGAGGGCTAGGAGTGATGGTTCCGGTCATATTGCCGCCTTCGAGTCGGGCAGGCGACCGGAGAGCATCCTGGCGTCATCGCCGGATCGGGTCACCTGTAGATAACGGCCTGTGTGTCGAGCGAAGCTTGCAGCCGTGTCTCAGCGAGTCTAAGCCGGTCCGGCGAGCGTTCCGTCGGTAGTTTGCCTCAGCATCACGCCGCGAACCCCGCGGGCCTGCGGCCCCGAGCCAGAGCCGATCGCGCTACAGGCGGCCGAACTCCCTCCAGTGCAGCACTAGGCGTACACCCCGTCCAGCCAGGCCTTGAGTGCCGCCTCGCGCGCCGCAGCGTCGACGCCGCCGACAAACAGGTGTGCGCTCATCCCGACCACGCTGCCGAAGTGGTTTCGCCCGAAGAAGCGGTAAAGGCCGTCGGCACTGCGGATGCCGAGAAACTCCGGCGTTGTGTAGTCGATGACGCCGTCGAGTGTGCCGGCCTCGCCGAGCGACGCGTGGACGGCATCGCCGACGCCGGCGTCCGCGGAAACCCCCAGGGCGGCGCGCAGCGCCTCCATCGCGTCCGGCGCTCCGGCGGCCGCGGGCCCCTCGATGCCGGCCGACGGCTGGCCGACGTAGGTGACCTGGCGGCCGTTGAAGTGCTCGAGGTACTGCCCGAGGGTGTGGAGGTAGAAGTCCGTGTGGCCATCGATGGCGTCGTACTGGTCGGCCCACTCGTCGGCAAGGATCCCGCTGTGGACGTAGCGCAGGTGCGCCGTGCCGCCTTCGCGGGCCTCGATCGCGTAATCCAGGGCGTTGAAGGTCCCGTCGGGTGACTCCATGCGGATCACGAGGCGGCGTGGCGGGTCCCAGGTCGTGACGGGCGCCCCCTCGAGCGGCGCGGAGCCGGCGGGGATCTCCATCCCGGTCGGGAACTGCCAGGCCGCGGTATCGGCGGTGATCGCGGTCCAGACGTCGTCCGGGGCGGCTGGCAGGTCGACCTCACGGATGATCTCGAATTCACGGCTCATGAGTGCGGCTCCTTTTTGTTCGTGATGGTGGGGTGCAGTGCGACGACGAACCGGTGCGGGCGACCGCCGGGGGCGGCCTCGTCGTGATACTTCGCGACGAGGCCGTTGACGGCGTCGGCCAACTCGACGGCGAACGCCGCCCGGTCCTTCGCGGACGCGAACCGCACCTCGCTGTCGATCCCGAGGGTCGCGAGCAGCTGTCCGGCTGCGCTCGCCCCGGTGATGAGCTCACCGACCTCGCGGACTAGGCGCCCCGCGACCGCGAGCAGCCAGCGCGCGGAGCGCTGGTCCGGCTCGCGTGACGGATCGGGAGCGACCGTCGACAGGGCGCTTGGGGAGATCACGTAGGACGCGGCCGTGGCCTGGAGCACGCGCTCGGTGCAGTTGCCCTTGCGGCGTTCCTCGACGAGTTCGACCAGGCCGTGGCGTTCCAGCGCCCGCAGGTGATAGTTCGCCTTCTGGCGGGTCAGGCCAACGCGAGCCGCGAGCGTGCTGGCGGACCCGGGCTCGGCCAGCTCGGCGAGGAGACGGGCGCGGATCGGATCCAGCGAAGCCTCGGCCGCGGCGGAGTCCTCGATGACGGTGACGTCGTGCATTGCCACAGGCTCCCACCGACAACAATTTTTGTCAAGCACCTTTCTTTCGTCGGCAGGTAGCAACCCGGAGCGTCCCCGCGACGCTGTCGTGCTGGTTCGAGCACCGTCGGACGTTGGGTGTCATGGTTACGTCGATCGAGCCTGTGGCTATGCCAAGCGTGTGGGTCGGGGTGCCGCCGAGAGAGGAGTCCGTTGATGCCCGAGGTCAAGCTGTACATGTTCTCCGGCTCAAACGCCGTGCTGACCGCTCAGCTGATGCTGGCTTATAAGGGCATCAGCTACAGGCGCGTGAATCTGCCGCCGGGCGCGCATGCGTTGATCATGCTCGGGCTGGGTTTTGAGACGATGACGGTTCCGGGACTGAAGGTCGGTGCCCGCCGCGTGCAGGGGACGCGTTACATCGCGCGCTTCCTGGACGAGCTCGTGCCTGAGCCGGCGTTGTTCCCGGCTGAGCCTGAGCGCCGGCTCGCCGTGCAGGAGGCCGAGCGCTGGGGGGAGGCTTTCCAGAACTCGATCCGCCGCATCGCCTATTGCATCTGCCGGCGCGACCCGAACGCGTTCAGGGCCGTGATCCTGGCCGAGCGGTCGTTCCCGATGCGGGCGATCCTGGGCCTCGCGACGCCCCTGATCATCCGGTTGGCGACCGCCAAGCATGACGCCGTCGACGCGGCCGGGCGGGACGATGTCGCCGAGCTGCCCGCGCGTCTTGACCAGATCGACGCGTGGATAGAGGAGGGGTTGCTGGGCGGTCCCGAGCTCAACGCTGCCGACTTTCAGATCGCCCCGAATCTCGCGCTGCTGCTGATGTCGGAGGACGCCGTTCCATTTGTCGTCGGGCGGCCGGCTGAGAAGCTTGCCCGTCGTGTCGCGCCCGGTTATACCGGCAGCGTCGGCAAGGCCCTGTCGGATGCAACGATCCCCAAGGCCCTCCCGGCCGACTGGCTGCCGGCGGTTGATCTCGGGACGGCCGGTCGGTAGCCGCGTAGAGGAATGCCCGTCCGACGTGGGCGCGCGGAGCCGTCATCGAGTTTGCAGTGCGTTGAGTGCGTTTGCCAGTCGCCGCGCTCCGTCGTCGAGCTGGGCGACGCCGGGGGTGGCGGCGAAGCTGAGTCTGATGTGGGGTCCGGGCGGCTCAGCCGCGTAGTAGGGTCGGCCGGGGCTAATCAGCACTCCGGCTGTTTGGGCTTGACCGGCCAGCGCAACTTCGTCGATCCCGTCGGGGAGGGACAGCCACAGGTTCAGCCCGCCGCTCGGGACGCTCGTGAGCCGTGCGTCGGGGACGTGGCGGGAGAGCGCATCGATCAGCGCGTTGCGCCTCTCCAGCAACGCTGCGCCGAGGGTCTTGAGGTGCCGCGGCCACGCCGGTGCGCTCACGAGTTCCAGGGCGGCCTCTTGCATCGGGCGGGGTACGAAGAAGTCATCGATCACGCGCAGCGCTCGCAGTCGCTCGGCAACCGGGCCCCGGGCCACGAGCGCCCCCACCCGGAGGTTGGGCGAGGTCGCCTTGGTCAGCGACGCGATATGCACGACGTGGGCGTCGCGGTCGTCGGCCACAAGCGGCGGCGGCGCTGCGGCACGGTGCGCGAGCCAGCGGGCGAAGTCGTCCTCGATCACGAATGCCCCCGCGTCGCGGGCAATCGCTAGGACGGCACGGCGGCGTTCCACGCTGAGCACCGATCCGGTGGGGTTCTGGAACGTCGGCTGGCAGTAGAAGACGCGCGCCCCGGTGGCGGCGAACGCCTCGGCGAGCAGGTCGGGGCGCACGCCGTCGTGGTCGACGGGAACCGGCATCGCGCGTAGGCGGGCGCCGCGCGCGACGGCGAGCGCTCCGATGTAGGTGGGCGATTCGAGAAGTACGGTGGCGCCGGCGGGGGCGATCGCGCGAAACGCGGTCGACAGCGCCGCCTGCGCGCCGCTCGTGATCAGCACGTCCTTGGCGGTTACGCTCCCACCCACGCTGCGGGCGAACCATCCGCGCAGGGCGGACAGGCCCTCGAGCGGCGGTCGTTCGGCCGCGTCGGGGCGCCGCGCCGCTCGGGCCAGCGCGGCCGATAGCGCGCGGGTGGCCAGCAGAACAGGGTGCGGATAGCCGCCGGCAAGCGAGATGCGCTCGGGTGCCTCGGGCTGCAGCAGGAACTCGACGCTGGCGCTGTCGACGGTGCGGTCGCCGAGCGCCGCGGTTTGCCACGACAGATCGCTGCGAGCGGGGCGCCGCGTCGGGCGCGGGCTCACGTAGGTTCCGCTCCCGGGCCGGGTCACCACCACCCCCTCGGCGCTCAACAAGGCCAGCGCGCGCGACACCGTCACGGGACTGACACCATGGCGGGCGATCAGTTCGCGCGTGGAGGGGAGCTGATCCCCGGCGGCCATGGCCCGCGCGGTCGCGCGCAGCGCTGAGACCAGCCCCTCGGTACTGCTACTCTGAGGCATGAACAGACAGAGTACCGCTACCGCTGGCCCGCGGGTAACGCTCCCGCCGCTGGCCTGGGCGGCACTCGGGGTGCTGGCCTTCTCGTTCACGTTTCCGGCCACCGTCCTGGCGCTCCGGGGCTTTGACCCCTATCTGGTCGGTGCCGGCCGTTCGGTCATCGCGGCCTTGATCGCCGCCGGGTGCCTGCTCACCGTCCGTGCGCCGCTGCCCAAGCGCGAAGACCTCCCGGGGTTGATCGCCGTCGCTGTGGGATGCGGGATCGGGTTCGGCCTGCTGTCGGCGCTCGCGCTGCGCCACACCACCTCCACCCACGCCGCGGTGATCGTCGGCCTGCTGCCCGCCACGACCGCGATCGTCGCCGTGCTGCGAACCGGCGATCGGCCGCGCTGGCCCTTTTGGGCGACCAGCGGCACGGGCACGGCGGCGGTCGTCGCCTACGCCCTCTCGCGCGGGGGCGGAGGCCTGCACGCCGCCGACCTTCTGCTGCTCGTCGCGCTCGCCGTGGGCGCGGTCGGATACGCCGAAGGCGGACGCCTCGCCCGCACGATCCCCGGCTGGCAGGTGATCGCCTGGGGCGTGATTTTCGCCCTGCCCGCGTCCTTGCCGGTCACGATCGTCGCGCTGGCCCGCGCGACCGCCCATCCCACCGCCGTGGCGAGCGTCGGATTCGCCTACGTCGGGGGGTTCTCGATGTTCCTGGGATTCTTCGCCTGGTACCGCGGGCTGGCGGAGGCCGGAATCGCGAAAGCCAGCCAGCTGCAACTCGCACAGCCACTGCTCACGATCGCCTGGTCGGTGCCGCTGTTAGGCGAAACCGTCGGAGCGCCCGCCCTGCTCACCGGCGTGGTCGTGGCTGCATGCGTGCTGGTCACCCAGCGCACACGCGGCACGCCACTACCGGCCGACCAACCCACACCACCGCCGACCAATCCGGACATCGTCCACGCCTGAGCGAAGTGGGGTGCCGGCCGTCCTCCCGTCGGCAAGGGTCCGTCCCGCTGGCCTACGCCTGGCATCACGAGAACGTCAATCCCGCGAACGCTTTTCGGACGCGAGGAGAGGCAACGCCATGGATCGTCATCGTCGTGCTCGCCGGTCCCCGCTGATCGAGCGAGATGACGATGCGTTCGCGCTTCGGCGAGCGAAGCAACGCCAGCAAACCGAGCGGGAAGAAGAGAATCGCCGCGACAATTCCGGGACCCGGTCTCCGGCGTCGCTGGAACACCAGGCCGGCGGGCGACTGGCTCAATAATTCGTAGCCGTACCCGTTCAGCGCCGGAGCGATCGTGTCCAATGCGACGTCACGCGTTCTCGCCAGCGGGGCCGGCACGAGCACCCGTCTAGTGAACGGCAGGATTCCCGGCGGCCCGATTCGGGGCGTTGGCTGCGCGCGGTCGACGGGCCGGGCAACCGTGATCGTTGGCAGGTCATACACAAATTCGGCCAGCTCGCGGATCGTCTTGGCCCCCATGACGCCTTCGAGGCGATGGTCGAGCTCATCGAGCGTGATCCGACCTTCGACGCAGTGGATCCGCAGCTCGTCTGCGACCTTGTCTCGGTCCGCGTCCGAAGCGCGCATGGCGCCTCGTCCCAGATCGGAAGCGTCCGCCACGAGCGAAGTATCCCGCCCGACGCGTGCTACCGCTTTGATCGTCGAAGCGTGGACTACAAGCTGGAACTCATTGTCATGCCGGTTGCTGACCTGGATCGCGCGAAGGCGTTCTACAGCGAGGGGGTCGGATTTCAGGTCGACGTTGATCATCGGGGGCGGGATTTCCGCGTCATTCAGCTCACCCGGCCTTGACCCCGGCCGGCGCAACTACGGATCGTTTGCGTCGTGCAACGATCCCGACGGGAACGGCTGGTTGGTGCAGGAGGTCAAGCGTTGACGCGCAGGCGCGTCTGCCCTGGTATTGGGTTCGGCTGCTCAGGGAACGCTAGCCTTGAGTCATGGGTGTCGCTGCTCGGCCGCTGCTGGCGTTTGATAGCTCGTACGTTCGCGAACTCGGAGGCCTGTACGAGCCATGGCGAGCCGCGTCGCCGCCGGCGCCTCAGCTGTTGGAGCTCAACGAGGCGCTGGCCAGGGAGTTGGGTGTCGATCCCGATGCATTGCGAGCACCTGAAGGTGTGGGCCTCCTGGCCGGTAGTGCTATGCCCGCCGCGGCATCGCCGGTAGCCCAGGCCTACGCAGGGCATCAGTTCGGCGGATTCTCGCCTCGTCTGGGCGATGGCCGTGCGCTACTGCTCGGTGAGGTGCTCGACGTTCACGGACGACGTCGTGACCTGCACCTGAAGGGTTCGGGCCCCACGCCGTTCGCACGGGGCGGTGATGGCAAGGCGGCCGTCGGGCCGATGCTGCGCGAGTATCTGATCGCTGAGGCGATGTATGCGCTCGGCATCCCCACTGCCCGGGCGCTAGCGGTCGTGGCGACTGGAGAGAACGTGGTACGGGAAACGATGCTGCCCGGGGCTGTGCTGTGCCGTGTCGCGTCGAGCCATCTACGCGTCGGCACATTCCAGTACGCCGCCGGGCAGGGTGATCCGACGCTGGTGCGGCGCCTGGCGGACTATGCGATCGTCCGTCACTATCCCGGTGCGGTGGAGGCGGAGAACCCTTACCTCGCGCTGCTTGAGGGGGTGGTCGACGCTCAGGCGTCTCTGATCGCTCGCTGGATGCTCGTCGGGTTCGTCCATGGCGTGATGAACACCGACAACATGACGATCTCTGGCGAGACCATCGACTACGGCCCGTGTGCGTTCATGGATGCCTTCGATCCCGCGACCGTGTTCAGTTCGATCGATCACGCCGGCCGCTACGCGTACGGCAACCAGCCGCCGATCGCGCAGTGGAACCTGGCGCGACTAGCCGAGCCCTTGCTGCCCCTATTCCACGTCGAGACCGACACGGCGATCGCGGCGGCCACCGAAGTGCTGCAATCGTTTCCTGCCCGGTATCACGAGCACTGGCGACGGGGAATGCACGCCAAGCTCGGGCTGGAGGACGGACGGGAGGCCGGCGCGCTGATCGATGATTTGCTTACGCTGCTACACGCGCAGAGGGTCGACTTCACCTCCTCCTTCCGGGCGCTGTCGTCATCACTGCGTGGAGAGCCGACGCGCGCACGAGGGCTGTTCACCGAACGCTCCGCCTACGACGATTGGTCAGTTCGTTGGCGGGCCCAGCTCGACTCGCAGGCGAACGTCGCGCAGTCTGTCGCGGAAGCGATGGACAGAGTCAATCCTGTCTACGTTCCGCGAAACCACTTGGTAGAGGAGGCCCTGGGCGCAGCCAGCGCCGGTGATCTGGAGCCTTTCCGAGAGCTGCTCGGCGTGGTCGCGCAGCCGTTTGACGAGCGGCCTGGTCTGGAAGCGTACGCGGCACCGGGTGCCCCGGGACTCGGCCCGTACCGCACATTCTGCGGCACATAGCCCGCGTATAGGTGGAATCAGTGGATTGTGATCACCTTGCTGCCGACCAGGCGCGAGACTCCGTCGGCAGGTTTTGGCGCGAGATTGGGCGGCTGGAAGTTGAACGCCGGTAGGCCCGGGGCTGAACGCTGGGTAGCGAAGAACGCATCGACGCGGAGGCGGCCGGGGCAGCCGGGCTGTAGTTGCCAGCTGAATCGGATGCGCTGCCCGGCTCGCAGGTTGTTGGTAGTCAGGTTCACGCCCTCGCCGGCGCTGCAGGTAGCCGATCGCGGGTGGCTGAGCACCGTGACAGCGATCCCGTAAGCGCTGTCGATGTTCTTGACGGGGTAGCGCGCGAGGAAGCTGAGGGCGATCGTCGGAGGTTGGGCCGCAGCCTGCACTACGACGTGGATCGGGCTGACCACCTGCGCTGTCGTGGGCCTGGCCAGCGCCTGCGGTACGTACCCGAGTGGCGGGCAGGCTTGTGAGCGGGTATCGCAGGAGTGCCCGTCGCGGTAGCTGACTCGGATGATCGGCGGCGCCGGGGAGTAGGACGGGGTGATCGAGTCGGGCACGCGTTGTGGAGCGCTGACGATCAGGTAGGCGCCCTGGCTACCAACCGTCGGGATCCTCAACAATCGGCCGCTCGGACCCCTGTAGGTCACGGAAGCGGCTTGGGGCCCGAGCAGTCCGTAGTAGAGCAGCCGGGTATCGCCGCGCACACAGATCGGCGTTCCCGGCTGGTGCCGGAGGAGCTTATCGCTCGCTGGCAGGCAGCCAAAATCGGGGCTCGCAAGCACCAACAGCGCCTCGTCGGCCGGATCGTCATCAAGGCTCACGACCACTACATCGTGCACCGGGCGAGTTTGTGACAGCAACTGCCTCGCTCCCAGACGGAAAGCAACCCACTCGCCTGAGGCGGCAACGCGCCATCTCCTGACCTGGGCTCAGGGCCGTCAGGCGGCCTCTTCGCTCTGAGTCACTTAGGCGAGCGAGTCAACGAAAGAGGTGATCTCTTCGAGCGTCGCAGGGTCGGCCTCTAGGTGCGGGACGTGCGCGACGCCGTCGAGGAGCCTGAGTCGGGCGCCCGGGATCATCCCCGCCGCTGGCTCCGCGATCGCCCGGATCTCCTCGGCGTCGAGGTGGCCGACCATCACCAGCGTGGGCACCGCAATCTCACTGAGGCGGGGCCAGGCCGCCGGTAGCTCGGCCTGCGCGCCGGGGTCCTCGGCCTGCAATGCCCGACGGTTCATGTCGAGAAAGAGCTCTCGCGCGGGGCCGCTGACGCGTCCCTCCGTGGCACCAGGACCGTCGAGCCACATCCATGCGTCGAGCCGAGCGACCTCCTCGATGTCGCCGGCCGAGTCGGCCGCCTCGAGCCGAGCGTTCAACTCGGCCGTCGGGCCCTCCTGGAGATCCGGGTAGGGCGCGCCGCGTATCGCCGTGCCGATGAGCGCTAGCCCAGCCACCCGGTCAGGATGGGCGAGGGTGAGATCGATGGCCGTCTGACCACCCATCGAGCACGCCACCACGACGGGCCGCTGGAGGCCAGCGGCGTCAAGAACCGCTAAAGCATCGCTGACCGGCGACCAGCCATCCTCGCGCTCGTACGCCGTTTCGCCAAATCCCCGCCCATCAAACGCGACACACCGGTGATGCGAGCTCAGCCGCTCGACGACGTGCTGCCAGCTGCGTCGATCGTTGACGCCAGCATGAATCAGCAGAACATCAGCGCCGTCCAGGACGCCCGTGCTCTGGTAGGCGAGCTGGGCTCGTCCTGAGCTCGCGAACATCCACCGAGCCTACCGACTTCCTTTTCCCTCAGGCGGAAGGCATGAGCCAAATTTTCTGCGCGAGAGTGACCGGTCGGATCGAATCCGGCGCACTCCGCCGTCCTAGACAGCGGCGACTCGGTGGGCTACGTCGCGCTGTAGGTCACGCTCAGCTGGATCGTCTGGTAGGGCGGCACAATGCACCTGTGCACCTTCTTGATGCGCACGAGCTTGCGCCTCTTGCCGACGACCTTGAACACGCCTCGGCGCACGGTCCCACAGTACTTGTTCGGGCCGAACGGGCCCACGAAGCTCGATCCGCCGTAGGGACCGATGAACCCTCCGTTGCTCTGAACGTCAGATACCGACAGCACCGCGCCGAGCTTCAGGTGCGCCGCTGCCGCGTAACTCAGCGCGAGAGCGTGCGCCGAGGACACCGCCGCCGGTATCCCGACCTTCTCAGCCGCGTTCACCGCAGCGACGATCGACGCGTTGCTTTGACGATCCTTGGGCACGACCTTCACCTGGCTGGCGCCCGTCGCGGTGATGCTCTTAGCGGCGGTCGTCGTGTCGGCGCCAGAGACGGCGGGAACAGCCCCCGCGAGCGTGAACGCGACCCCGGCGAGTAACAGCGCACGTCTGGACACGGTGGCCTCCTTCGGTGGCATCCACGCCTGAATGGCGCGACAGCGGCCTCGATTCTCTCACTCCCGGCAGCTCGATACGAGCCGCCGCAGCGAAGCCGGAGAGATACAACCACGTGCGCTCGCCGTATCCGACGTCGTTGCGGACCTCGAAGCCGAGAGTGTGTTAAGCGACTGCTGAAGGTGCCCAGGGACGCGCAGCCGACCGCGAAACAGACCTCGGTGACGCTGAGGTCGCCACGACGCCGCTTCAGGCTCGCTGCTACTCGCCGCTGACGGTTCGAAGAACCGCGCGGTGGTCGACAGGATCACCGCGGCAGGATCCATGCTCCAGGTCCGGACATTGCTGTCGATCCCGAGGGGGCTGGCGATCACCTTCGATCCCGCCGGACGCCAGCTGCTGTATCTCACTAGCACGATGCCCCGGCCGAACACTGACAT
>JALYXK010000367.1 GCA_030947145.1 Actinomycetota bacterium | reverse complement strand
CTCTGGACTGAGCCACTAGGTGTGTGGTACATATATCCCGTTCGAGTAGCCGGGCATTGTCGATAAGGAGAGTCGATGGCCAAGAGCCTTCAGGGCGCCGATGCGGGTGGGCGAGGCGTGCCAGCGGGAGATCGCTGAGCCTCGGGCCAGCGGCGTCGCGTGACTGGTACCCATTCGCTCCTGAGCTACCGGCTGGCCGGACGAATTTCGCAGCGCGAAGCGATCCTGACCGCGTTCTTGTCCGCCGAGCAAGATCGAATCGTCAATGCTGGTCTCGACATGGCGCGGGCGTTCGAGCGCGGGGGCAAGCTGATTGCGTTCGGCACCGGCTCGGCGGAGGCCGACGCTCATCGGATCGCGGCCGAGCTCCGGCACCCGGCGAGCCCCGAACAGCGCGCTCTCCCGGCCGTGGCGCTGGGCCACGCTCCCGATGATGCCGCGCGCCTGACCGCACTGGCGGGTCCACACGACATAGCTCTGGGACTGACGCACTCGCACTGGACGCCCGGCACAGAGGCGTTCTTGACCACGGCGGAAGCGCTCGGCCTGCTCGGGGTCGCCTGCGGTGCGGCAGCTTCCAGTCCCTCCCGATCGCTGGCCTATTCGCTCGATCACGCGCTGATCGTGCCCAGCGACGATCCGTTCGTGGCCCAGGAGGTGCAGACGACGATCCATCACGTCCTGTGGGAGCTCATCCAGGTCTTCTTCGAGCACCTCGACTGGCGCGAGGACAGATGCGTGAGTGGCGGCGATCTCGCCTTCACCGGGCGCGTGATCGCGCTGTCAAACGGCGTCGCGACGATTGAGACGCGGGGCTTCACCGAGGAGGTTGCGGTCGACCGCATCGACCGAATTGCGGTCGATGACCTGTTGCTCTGCCACGCCGGGGTGGCGCTTCGGAACCTGTCCTTCGTGAGAGTCCCGCCGGCCCACGAGCCTGCGAGTTTGCCCCTGCCGCTTCCGGGCGGCGGGGACGGTCGATTAGGGCCGGCGTTCGCCATCGTCCGCGACTCGATGCTGCGCGCGGGCGAGGAGGCCTCCGCGCTACGGCGAGGGATCGATCTGTCGGCACTGGAGCGCTGTGCGGCGACCGTACGCGATCGGCTGCATCGGGGCGGGCGGGTGATCACCTTTGGGAGCCCCTGCGCTTCGGCCGGAGCGCTGGACGTCTGGACCGATTTCGTCGGTTATGGCTGGCCGGCGCTCAGCCTGACCCGTGACCCGGCGACAACGGGTGACGCAGACGGCGCTGGCGAGGCGATTCTGGCCGAGCGGCTACGGAGCTTTGGGCAAGGCGAGGACATCGCGCTGGCGATCATCACGAGTTCTGCCTCGGTCGATGTGCTGGCCGCTCTCGAGGAGGCGCGCACACGTCGGCTACTCACCTGCGTGATCGCCGGGAACGACGGCAGCGGCCTCGCCGAATGCGACTGGATCGACCACTTGTTCACGGTTTCCAGCGACTCCACTGCGCGCATCCAAGAGGTCCTCGCCACGATCCACCATCTGCTGCTGGAGACGATCGGGGAGAGATGAACCTCATCGCGCAGGCCAAGCCGAGGCGCGGGTCACTCGCGGGCGGGTGGCCACCGCAGGCGCCCGGCGGCGGCGACCGCGGGTTCGGCAGCTTCCGGCTCGCTCACCGTATCCGGCTCCGGATCCACTCGGGTGGTTGGATCCTCGCCGGCGCGCCACTGGATGCGCTCCGATCCCGGCTCCGCCGTCGCATCGTGGGCGGCGGCCACGTCCACCACAGCCGGGGCGGGTTCCGGCACCGGCGGGGGCGCTTGTCCTGCGGTGCGCTCATCCACCGGCGGGCTACCCGCCGGCGCTCCGAGCTTCTTGGCGAGCAGGCCCTCCAGAACGCCGCGAGCGGTGGCGAGGTCAGCGTTGATCGAGGTGAGGACGGGCTCGAGCGCGTCGGTCTTGTCGGGGATCGCGGACACCGAGCCGATCACCGTCTCGAGGCTCGAGCTAACGGCCCGCAGAACGTTGCCGATCAGGATCAGATACCGGGCGATGGCCAGAATCGCCAGCGTGATCAGAAGAATGGTGACGAAGCCGGCGACGGGCATGGGTCTCGTTACAGGATCCGATCGAGAGCGGCGCCGTAGCGCGCCAGCCCGGCGGTGGTCTGGTGGACGAGTTCCCGGGTGGTGACGAGCTCACCGACGGAATCGAGCTGACGCAATAGAACCGGGCCTGCGGCGGCGAGCTGCTCGGCGGTCTTCTTGATCTCGGCGGCGGGCTCCACCGCCGCCCGAAGCAGGGCCACCACCACGGGGATGATCACGACGAGCAGCACGGCGTTGCCGATCCACCAAAGGAACATGGCTCAGCGCTCCGCCCGCTCCGCCAAGGTCTCGGCCATCTCGGCGATCGTCGGCAGCGCGCCGACGATTTCATGTAGGGGCGCGTTGATCTTGGGCGCCGTGGGGGCGATCAGCCCCAGGTGCGTCGACACGGTGTTCACGCCTTCGGCGAGCGCGGCGAGCTGGTGGGCGATGGTTTGCAGCCGAGCACGGATCAGGAGGAGCGCGAGCCCCAAGACAGCTACCAGCACGACCGCCTCCAAGATGCTGAGGAGGATGAGCGACGTCGTGCTCATCGCGGCTCCAACTGGCTCGCGAGATACTCCGCGTGCACGAGAGCCTCTGCCTTGATGTCCTCCAGGACACCCGGAGTGATGGCGAGCGTAGCGATCGTACTCGTGTTCTTCGCGAGCTCGCCGGCCGTCGAGAGCAGGGCCCCAGCGCCACCCTCGATGTCCTTGATGAAGCTCAGCAGCAGCGCCATCAGGACGATGACCACGAGGATCACGACCAGGCCCATCCCGAGGCTGACCTGCCACAGCGTGTGCGTATCAACCGACGCCACCAGGCTCATCCGGTCAGTGCTCCTCTGGCGGTCTCCGCGCCCTTCAGGATCGCCAGGGCGTGCTCGTTGGTGACCTCGGCCTGGGGCAGGACGTCGGTGGTCCTCAGCACGACCTCGAGAGCCTCGGCGGCGATCTGCGCCTGGCCCGCGATCCGCGAGGAGAACGCCAGGATCTGAGCCACCAACGCGACCACCACGACGACGGCAAAGAAACCCAGGCCGAGGCCGATGAAGTAGTTGGTGTTCTGACTGGCGATCGTCAGCACCGCACTACCACCGATTCCCTGCGCAGCCGACTTGAGCGACCCGACGCTCAAGTTGACACGTGTGTTTGACACGCGTTCTTTCAACCTCCATCAGAGCGTCACCATAGACAAGAGCGCTAGCGCACGTAAGTGCTCCAAGCACGTAGCGCATCGTGAATCGTCGAATAGGGCTGCAGTCCGGACCACCCGGTGGATCGTCCGCGACCCGTCCGGTTTCCTGAGGTAGGGTAGGTTGGTGAGAGCAATCCAATTCAAGAGCTTCGGCGGACCTGAGGTGCTCGAGCTGGTCGACGTGCCTGAGCCGCATGTCCTGGCGAAGCAGATCCGCGTGGTCGTCAATGCCGTGGGCGTCAATCCCGTGGACTGGAAGGTCCGGCGAGGCATGATGGACGGCGAGTTGCCACGGGGCACCGGGCTTGAGGTAGCCGGAGTGGTTGACGAGGTCGGCGATGAGGTCATCGATCTGACCGCCGGCGACGCGGTGTTCGGATTCGCTCAGGGCGGCGCTGCGGACCTCGCCGTGCTGGAGCATTACGCGCCGATTCCGGCCTCGCTGGACTTTGCCGGTGCTGCTGCACTGCCCGTGGCCGTAGAGACCGCGACACGCACCCTCGACCTGATCGGGGTCAGCGAGGGGCATATCGTGCTGGTGAACGGCGCCGCCGGGGCGGTCGGGATCGCGACCGTACAACTGGCGCGCGAACGCGGCGCGCGCGTGATCGGGACGGCCAGCGCCGGCAACCACGACTACCTGCGCTCGTTCGGCGCGGAGCCGACGACGTACGGCGACGGCCTCGTGGAGCGCGTGCGTGAGCTGGCTGCCGACGGTGTCGATCGCGCGATCGACGACGCCGGCGGCGGCGCGCTTCCCGCATTGGTGGAGCTGGCCGGCGGTCCAGAGCATGTGGTCACGATTGCCGACTACGAGGGCGCGCAGAGCACCGGCGTGACGATGACCGGCGGCCCGGACGCCGAACGGGCGTGGCACGCGCTCGATGAGATCGGCGAGCTGATCGACGCCGGTCGCTTCTCGCTCCCGCTGGCGCAGACGTTCCCGCTGGAGCAGATCGCCGAGGCCCACCGGCTCAGCGAAACCGGTCATGTCCGCGGCAAGCTCGTGCTCCTTATCAACTGATCAAGCCCGTTACTGCGGCGAGGGCGCCGATGATGCCGGCGCCGAGGAGCGTTGCCACGATCCCGCGGCGGAGCAGGAGCAGCGCGATCGCGGCGGCGGCGAGGATGCCGTACTGCCAGGTTTGGCCTAGGGCTTCGGTGAGGGTGATGGCGGCGCCGAGGATCGCGCCGATGGCGGCGGGGCCGGCACCGTCGAGGAACGCGCGAGCGCGGATGTTCTGCCGGATCCGTTCGAAGCGGTCACCCCCGAGCAGGATGAACGAGAACGAGGGGATGAACGCCACCGCGGCGGCGAGCAACCCGCCGGCCAGGCCGTGGGCGGCGTAGCCGACGGCGGCGATCGTGGCGACGACCGGGCCCGGAGTGATTTGGCCCAGCGCGACCGCGTTGAGAAACTGGGTACTGGTCATCCAGTGGTAGGTATGGACGGCGTCGCCTTGCATCAGGGGAATGATCACGAACCCGCCTCCGAAGGACAGCGCCCCCACCTTGAACGCCGTCCAGGCGAGCGCCGCGGTACCACCTGCCGCGGCGCCCGGTAACAGCGCGGCCAGAGGCCCCCAGTGGATTCCGAGGGCACCGGTTGGCCGGCGCTGGCGGACCAGCTCCACGAGTCCGCAGGCGAGCAGTACGAGCACCAGGTACGGGCCGATCAGCGCCGCGGCGCCTACGCCCGCGAGCAGGTAGGCCAGCCAGGCGATCTCCGGAGCGCCTCCTCGCCGGACGCGATTGAAGCTCGGGCCGAGCAGGCGGTGTGCGGCCTGCACAGCGACGGCGGCCACCGCAGCACCCGCTCCGGCACCGGCTCCGCGAACCCATAGCGGTGGGGCGTGGGAGAGGAACAGCAAGGACAGCACGAGCACGAGCCCGACCGCGGGGACGACGAACCCGATCCCGCCGACGATCGCCCCCAGCGGCCCGGCGACTCGGTAGGCGCAGAAGATCGCCAGCTGGGTGGACGCCGGGCCCGGGAGCAGGTTGCAGGCCGCGTTGGCATCCTCGAACTCGCGGGCGTCCAGCCAGTGGTAGCGCTCGACGGTCAGGCGGCGCAGCAGCGCGATGTGCGCCGGCGGGCCGCCGAACCCGGTCACCCCGATCCGCGTCCACTCCCGCGCGACGTCACGCAAGGTCGCGTCGGCGCGAGGAGCCTCGACGCCGTCGCTCACTCCAGCACCTCGTCGGCAAGCTCGCGCAGCGCCCGCTTGGTCTCGGCGAGCACCCGCCGACCTGTGTCGGTGGCCCGGTAGCGCCGCCGACGGCGACCGTCTACCAGCTCCGCCCGCGATTCGAGGAGGCCCTCGGCCTCCATCCGGTGCAGCGTGGGGTAGAGGGTTCCCGGGCTGATCCGATATCCGTGACGGGCGAGCTCATCGCTCATCCACGCGCCATCGACCTCGCGCTCCGCGGCGTGGTGGAGTACGTGGAGCTGCACCGCGCCACGCAGGAAATGACGCACCGCCCAACCGTATCGGAATGCGATATCGAGACTCGATACTCTCTCGCGCTTGTCCTTCTCTGGGGCGCTGAGCCAGTTGCCATCTGCTCGTGATCCGCGGTTAAGGTTGGAGCGGGACTCTCTCGTAGCCTCGATGTTCGAACCGCTGTCCACGTAGCTATGAGGCCTCGGTTTGGATTCCGGAGGGGCCGCTGGCCGTGGCTGGTCGGCGCCGTGGTCGCCGCGCTCGCCGTGCTCGCCGGCGTGATCATCGGTGGGTCGACATCGAACCAGGCCGAATCCTCGCGGGCGTCGGGCGGAACGCCGACGGGGCAGACGCCGATGTCGTCGGGGGAGGGGCCTCTGCGCTCGCGTCCGAACGTCGTGTTCGTGCTGACCGACGACCTTTCCCTGGATCTCCTGCGCTACATGCCGCACGTACAGGCGATGGAGCGCGATGGATTGACGTTCAGCAATTATTTCGTCTCCGATTCGCTGTGCTGTCCGTCGCGCGCGTCAATTTTCACCGGCGACTTTCCGCACGACACGAAGGTCTTCGGCAACACCGGCCGGCAGGGCGGCTTTCACGTCTTTCACGATCGTGGGGAGGAGAACCGGACCTTCGCGGTCGCGTTGCAGCGGGCGGGCTACCGCACCGCGCTGATGGGCAAATATCTCAACGGTTACCTGGACGGGCAGGGGCCCCCTCCAGACGTCCCGCCGACGTATGTGCCACCGGGATGGAGCACGTGGGAGGTCGCCGGCGACGGCTATCCGGAGTACGACTACGTCCTCAACAGCGACGGAGCCGTGCGCGTCTACGGCAATCAGCCCTCGGACTACCTCACCGACGTCATCGCCCGGAAGGGAATCGAGTTCATCGACCAGTCGGCCGCAGCCAGACGGCCGTTCTTCCTCGAGCTCTCCACATTCGCGCCGCACTCCCCCTTTGTGCCGGCCCCCCGCGACGCGAGCGCGTTTCCGGGCCTGCGCGCGCCACGACCGCCGAGCTTCGACGTGCTTCCGACCCACGCCCCGCGCTGGCTGAAGGGCCATCCACCGCTGAGCTTCCGACAGATCGCGCACATCGACCGCATCTACCGCCGCCGCGCCCAATCCGTTCGGGCGGTCGATTTGATGATCGGCCAGATCGAGGCGGATCTCCGCAGCAAGGGTATTGCCGAGAACACCTACATCGTGTTCAGCTCCGACAACGGCCTGCACACTGGGCAGTACCGCCTCGCGCCCGGGAAGCTCACCGCGTTCGATACCGACATTCACGTGCCGCTGGTCGTGGTCGGACCCGGCGTGCCCGCCGGCGCGAGGACCGAGCAGATGACCGAGAACATCGACCTCGCGCCGACGTTCGCCGCGCTCGGTGGCACGGCAGTCCGCGCCGACGGTCGCAGCCTGCTGCCCCTCCTGCGGCGAGATTCCGTCCGGGACTGGCGCAACGCGATCCTCGTCGAGCACAAAGGCCCGCGGTTGGGCCGCAACGATCCCGACTTCCAACAGTCCGCCAGCGGCGACCCGACCAGCTATGAGGCGATTCGCACCCGTCGGTACCTCTACGTCGAGTATCGCGACGGAGAGCGCGAGTACTACGACCTCGTCCGCGACCCGTTCGAACTACACAACCTCGCCGGCACGTTACCGCCGCGAACGGTCTCGAGCCTGCATCGCGATCTGACCTCCCTCAAACGCTGCCACCACGAACGAGCGTGCTCGGCGGCAGATCACGTCCCGCGCGCACCGTGATGGTGAGGCCCCTCAGCGCGCGACGATCGCGAAGAAATCTCGTCCGTATGGCTTGAGGAAGGCGCCGGACACGCCCACCTGCCCGGGCACCACGGGCACCGGGACGAGCGGGCCGGCACCGCCGCGATGCCCGTACAAGTAGCCGGCCACCCACTCCGGGTTGATATCGAGCTCGACCGCGCGAACGACGTTGGCCCCCAGCAGCGCATTCGCGAGCTCCCCGACGCTGAGATGCAGCCCACCGGCCCACACCAGGTGTCCACTGGCGGTGACCCCGAGCGCGGAGCGTGCCGGGTCATCGACGCCACCGAGGGTGGCCCCCCAGCAGGTGCGACACCCCACCGACGTCGCCGCTCGGCCGTGATCGATCAGCAGCGTGAGGTTCTGGCGCACCGACGCGACCGCGAGCCCCGTCGCCGGTACCTCGCGGTGCCAGGAACCGATGTCCGTGCGGCCGTTCGAATAGGTGACGATCGAACCCCGCCCGTCGCGCAGCGGCGCCCCCACGCGACCGTAGGACACAAACCCCCCGGCGCCCGTGGAGAACTTGAAGGCGCCGTTGAACGCGGCCACCAAGCGGTGGCGCTCAGAGCCCGCGACCGCGGGTCCCCACCGCCACCCTGAACCACCGGGGTCGATCGTGCCCGAATGAAGCCGAAGCGCCAAGGACCGCTGATCGAAGGAGATCAACCCGATTCCCGATCGGGTCCGGGCAATCCAAGCGGCCGTCCGTCCGCGCCAGCGCACTGCCGGCACAAACTCGGTCGGTGTCGAGCCGGTCGCGGTCCCGAGCAGCGTCGGGTAGGACGGCAGCGGCGGCCTGGGCTTGGCCGCCTTCGCTGCTGCCACCGTGGCGGGATCGGCGCCACCGGAGCGAGCCGGAGCACCGCTCGGGCTCGCGCCACCACAACTCGCGAGCGCCACCGCGGCCGCAACGCTCGCGATTGTCCGCGCCCCGAGCGCAAGCGATGACATGCCGTCAACGTAGATCGAAATCCTCAATGCGACCTGTGCGGCGCATGAGGAGCCTCTCAGGAGTGGACGTCCGGATGGTTCGCCAACGTGACGGCTGTGATGATGGGATCGGCCGGCAGGGTGATTGGGTCTCGGGGGCGCACGATCTGCGCGGACCACGCCCCGGCGTTCGCCCGGTCCCGGCGCCGTCATCGCTTTCACGTCTTGACGGTTCTCGTCCTCGCGAGCGCCCTTTCGGCCTGCGGTCAGGGCGCGGGGGCCGCGTCCTCGCCGACGGCCAGCACGAGCGCTGGCTCCGGGGCGTCCTCCACCACGCCCGTGGGCCGCCGCCGGCCGGCCAGGCACCATCGCCCTCGCCGCGGGGAGCATCATCCAACGAGCCGGGGGCACCCCCGGCCACTCGCGCGGGCGGGGACGCTGGTGGTGTCGAGCGCGAGCCCACGGGTGATCCAGGATCAGCCTCCGCCCGGCTCGTGCCAGGCCAGGGGCTCGGGGCTCCACTCAGAGCCCGATCCGGCTTGCACGCCCGGGGCCCTGAACCCCGCCGTCACCCAAGCCACCATCGACCAGACGATCTGCCTGAGCGGCTGGACCGAGATCGTCCGTCCGTCCGAGCGCGTGACCGAGCCGGAAAAGCTCGCGAGCCTGGTGGCATACGGCGACAGCGGCTCGGCGTCCCACTATGAGTACGACCACCTCGTCTCGCTTGAGCTCGGCGGCGCGGTCAACGACGCGCGCAACCTGTGGCCCGAGCCGGGATCATCGCCCAATCCGAAGGACTCGTTCGAGAACGCGCTGCACCGGATGGTGTGTGATCGTCAGATGCAATTGGTGCAGGCGCAGCACATCATCGCGACCGGTTGGGTGGCCTGGGCCAACGGCGCCGGCGCGCCGGCGCCGACATCGCCGTCGCCCTAGGCGCCACGAGCGGCGCCAAGGCTTCAGACTCTCGCGGTGTGACCGAATTCTCGCCCACCGCCTCGATCGCTCTGTGGCTACGCCACACCGCCCGGCACGGCGGGCGATCTCAAGGCTCGGCCCGACGTTAGGGCCTGAGGCCGCTCATCCCGGGATGGGCTTTCGGGCGAGTTCGGAAGGGTGCCGAAGCGAGATGGACGAGGTCAGGAAGATCGTGTCGGCTCTGTTCAGGCGCTCGAGTTCGATGGGCTCCTCCCGGGCGGCCGTCCCGGTGGCGAGCAGGGCCGCCCGGGTCACTCCGGGCAGGATGCGTCCGTCGGTCGGCGGCGTGATGAGCGTGTCGCGTTCGGCGATCCAAACGTTGGCGTAGGCCGCCTCGAGCACGAATCCGTCGGTATCGATCAGCAGCGGCACAGTCCCGGGCGCGCGAGCGACGAGGGCCTCCAGCAGCCGCCGGTCGCGCCACTTGTGAGCGCCCAGGCCGCCGGGCAACAGGAACGGCATCAGTACGGTCCGGGCGGCCGAGCTCGGCGCGGCCGGCTGGATCGTCATCGTCATCGCGCCGTCGCGGTCGGCCAGGATCCGCAGGCGCGAGCGATCGCCGCCGGCCTGCGCGGCCACCTCCACGGCCCGGGCCGCCGTGCCGGGATCGAGCTCGACACCGTAGGCCTCGGTGAGCGAGGCCGACAGCCGGGCAAGATGCTGATCGAGGCGGTCCGGCCGGCCGTCCCGGACCAGCAGGGTTTCCATCACGCCGCAGCTCGGATCCGGGCGCGATCCGTGAACCAGTGCACGCTCCGCGGCCTCGGGGGCGAGGATGTCGTGGGCGGGATCGCGAAGGCGGGTCGGTCGGGACAGCCGCGCGCCGATGGCCGCGATCGGGCCGGCGGCCTTGGCCAGGGCCTCGTCGAGTTCCAGCCCCGGATCTGATTCCGCGACGATGCCGCCGCCGGCGCCGAACCAGATGGTCCGGTCCCGCGTCTCGAAGGTGCGAATCGCCACGCTCAAGTCGAGACCGGCTATCGGACTGGCGATCCCGAGCGCGCCCGTGTAGAGCTCGCGCCGGGTCGATTCCAGGGCGGCGATGACCTTCATCGCCTGGACCTTCGGCGCACCGGTCACCGATCCGGGCGGGAAGGTGGCGCGCAGGAGCGCCCCGTCGCCCACGTCCTCGCGCAACCGACCTGAGACCGTCGAGACCAGGTGCCACACCCCGGCGTGCGCCTCGACCCGCGGCGCCTGCACCGTGATCGTCCCGTAGGCGCAGACGCGACCGAGGTCGTTGCGCATCAGGTCGACGATCATCACGTGCTCGGCCGCGTCCTTGCCCGACGCCCGCAGAGCTTCACGCGCGGCCTCGCGCTCCCCCTTCGCGCCGGTCCGCGGGCGCGTTCCCTTGATCGGCTCCGTCCACACCGCTCGCCCCACTCGGCGAAGGAAGCGCTCCGGAGAGAGACTCACTACACCGTCGACCCAGGCGCCGAAGCGAGGCTGGGCGCGCGGCAGCGCTCGCGCGAACAGATCCACCGGATCACCATCGAGCTGCGCTTGCAGTCGCACGCACAGGTTGGCCTGGAACAACTCGCCCGCGGCGATGCGCCGCCGGCAATCGGCCACCGCCGAGACGTGCCCGACTGCCCCGTTGCCGGTCAGCGCGAACGGCGTCGGCGCGGAGGCTCGCGCGGGCGGCGGCTCGGCCTGAAGCCGCCTCTCCCATGACGCCAG
>JALYXK010000157.1 GCA_030947145.1 Actinomycetota bacterium | reverse complement strand
AGCGCGGCGTGCGCGATCGCGGTCGCCGCGGGCTGGCACTCTCCGGTGCGCGTGGTGCTGGCGATTGCGTTCCTGCTGATCATCCCGGGACTGTCGATCGCCGAACTGCTCGAGGTGGATGACGTCGTCTACCGGCTCACGATCGCCACCGGGGCCAGCCTGGCTGCCGATACGGCGGTGTCTTTGATCCTGATCTACGCACGAGCGTTCTCGGTCGGACTGGCGCTGGCGATTCTGATCGCGCTCACCGCGGCCGCGCTGGGCGTGGCCGGCGCGCGGGCCTGGCGCCGCCAGGCTGGGGCCCTGGCCGGATGAGCGGTCTGTTGCCCCACGGGATCGAGCAGGCCGTTCGCTCCAGGTCCGTCGGGGGCGCCTCGCAGTCGTTCGGCGCGGTGGCGGTAGCGCTCTTGATGCTGTTGCTGATCGAATGGGAAGCGGTGCGGGTCGCCCGCTCGACGTCGGCCCACTGGGCCCTGCTGACGGCGGTCTCCGCACCGCTCGTGGTCGTGGTCCTGCTGACAATCGTCGCGCGGCTGGCACCGCTGTTCCCTTGACCTGCGGCTTCGCGGCTCCAGCGTGGCTCCGGGACCCGCGTGCACACCCTGCCGTCCTTCCGTTCGGCTACGCGGCGCTGCTGGTCGGCACGGAGGCCGGGCTGATCGAAAACCACCATGTCCTGGCGGGAGCGATCCTCGACGCCGTGCTGGTCCTGATCCTCGTCAACTCGGTGCAGGATCCCGTCTCGCCGCGGACCACCTACCCCGCAGACGGTGCGATGCGCGCCCTAGCGGTGGTCGCGCTCTGCCGCGTGATCGCGATTGGCCTGCCCCTTCGTGACGCCTCGACCGCGCTGGACACCCTGGTCGTGGCGTTGCTCGTCGCCGCCGCGGCGCTCGGCGCCGCGCGCGTCGTGGCCGTTCCGATCCGGACACTGATGGGGTGGCGGGCGCCGCGGCTGCAGAAACAGGCCATCCTCGCCGGCTTCTTGCTCGGGCTGGCGGCCTATCTGGTCGGCGCGCCGCGTCTGTGGGCGGCCGGCGCCCCGGCGGGCCGAGTGCTGCTGGCGCTGGTGTCGGCGGTGGCGGCAGCGTGCACGGAGGAGCTTCTGTTTCGCGGACTGCTGCTGGTGTCGCTGCGGCGGGTCGCCGCCCGCGCCGGGCTGGCCGCCTCGAGCGCGATGTTCGCAGCGACCTACCTGGACACCGGATCGGCCGCGCTCGTGATCGTCATCGCCCTCGCGGGCGTCGTGTTCGGCTCCGCCGTCGTGCGCGGCGGGTCGCTGACCGGCGCGCTCGGCGGCCACGCTGCGCTTGCGCTGGGCGCAGGCGGACTCTGGCCGGCGCTGTTCGGCGCGAGCCACACGGGCCTCGGCCACTCGCCAGCCGCGACCGTAGCGCTAGCCGTGGCCCTGGCCGCGATCGCGGCGCTGGCTCTGGGCGCCGGCCCGGCCCGAGTCGTCGCGCGGACGGCCATTGCACTCGCTCCGCCACCGCCTTCTAGCACCGTGGCGCCGGGTCGCCCCGAGACGACCCAAGACTCGTTCCCCTACGGCCACGCCGAAGCCGTCCTGGCCTGCGTGCACCGGCTCGACCTTCCGAATCTGCTGGATCCGATGCCCGGGCGCGAGCGCGATCTGGCCATCGCGGCGATCGTTCAGTTGGCACTGTCGGCGGGCTCAGCCTCCGGTTCGTCGGTTCCCGTGGCGATGGCCCCGGCCGCCGTCGGGATGCCGACCGGCGTGGAGGGCGGCACACCCGAAGAGGTCGCGGGAGCGCTGCAATGGCTGGCCGACCGCCAGAAGCAGATCGAGGCGCGGCTGGCAGCCCACCACCTGTCGCTGGACAAAGGCCCGCCTTTATATGACATTCGGGTGTTAGGGCGAAGCATCTATGGTCTGCTCAGCGACTCCAGTGCGCTGCCCGTGGCCGTCCGGCTGCACGTGCGCCCGGCCCGCGATCCAGCCGGGATTCCGGCGGCGGCCGACCAGCTGCGAGCGAGCTTCGGTCTGAGGTCGCTGATCGTCACCTGCGACCCGGCCGCGGAACGCGCAGCCGACCTGACCCAGCTGTGGCACACCTCCGGCTGGATCGCCGCGATTGACCCGGCCCGGGCCGGGTCGCTGGCCTGGGGCGAGCGGTGGCTGGAGGTCCAGCGCGCGCTGGCACCCGGGCTCTCGCTCCGGGCGGGTGGCGCAGCCCTGCGGCGGGGAAGCTCGCGCGCCCTGTTGACCTACTTCGAAGCCACCGATCCGGAACTGCGGATCGTCCCGCCCCACGGGGTTGAGGAGGGACCGTCGCCAGGGGCGCTCACGGCCACGATGCTGTCCACGTATGTCGCCTGGCATCTCAGGGAGGCATGGGCGGACCTGCTCCTCCGGGACCGCCCGGACGCCGACGGCTTCCCGCTGGATTCGCTCGCGTCGGTATTCGCGGCGCTGGCCGAGCGCGAGCGCACCATCCGGCGGCGCGGATCGGAGGTTCTGCCTCACCGCGTGTTCGCGGCGACGGCGCTTCAGGCGCGCGCGTTGGCGCTGATCACCCAGCACGTCCACCCCGGGCCGTGGCGGGAGTGAGCTAGTGGTGCGTCCCAGTTTTAGCTAGCGATTGCATCGAGGGTGACTCGTCCGCGGCGGACTTTCTCGAGGATCTGCTCGGCGGTGCTGGTCCATTGGAAGGGTTTGGGATTGTCGTTGTGGGCAGCGAGGTAGGTCTCGATTGACTGGATCAGGTCGGGGACGCTGTGGAAGATCCCGCGGCGGATCGCTTTGTCGGTGAGGCGGGCGAAGAAGATCTCGACCAGATTGAGCCACGAGCTGGAGGTCGGGGTGAAATGCAGCTGGAAGCGCGGGTGTTTGGCCAGCCACGCCCGGACGTTGGGGTGGTTGTGGGTGGCGTAGTTGTCGAGGATCAGATGGACCTGCAGGCGGTTGGGGACCTCGCGATCGATCGTGCGCAGGAACTTCAGCAACTCGATGTGGCGATGGCGGGGGAGGCATTGGCCGATCACCGACCCGGTCAGGACATCCAACGCGGCGAACAACGTGGTGGTGCCGTTGCGCTTGTAGTCGTGGGTCATCGTGCCGGCTCGGCCGGGCTTGATCGGTAGCCCCGGTTGGGTGCGGTCCAATGCTTGGATCTGGGACTTCTCGTCCATCGCCAGGACGATCGCGTTCTCCGGAGGGTTCAGATAGAGGCCGACGACATCGACGAGCTTCTCCTCAAACCGCGGGTCTCTGGAGAGCTTGAACGTCTTCACTTGATGGGGCTTGAGACCCCGCGCAGACCAGATCCGCTGCACCGTTGACGAGGACACCCCAGCCCGGGCGGCCATCGTGCGGCAACTCCAGTGGGTCTCACCCGGCGGCGTCTCCTGCGACGTCAGACGCACGATCTCATCGATCGTCTCCCGCGGGATCGACGGCTTGCGTCCGCGCCCCGGCCGGACCGCAGAGAAGTCCTTCAGCCCGACCTCCGTGAACCGATCACGCCAGGCCTTCACGGTCATCGGCGCGAGACCAACCTCAGCCGCGATCCGCGTGGTCGCGAACCCATCACAGGCCATCAACAGCACCCGCGCACGTTGCACATCACGATGCGGCGCCGTGCGCGAGCGGATCAACTTCTCAAGCACCGATCGCTGTTCATCGGTGACCGGTAACGGAGGAGTAGGAGAGCGCATGGCTCATCCTACCGCAACCACTAGCTATTTACGAGACACACCACTAGATGTTGCCGGGTGCGGCGAAAACCGGTCCGAGCGGCGGATAAATTGCCACTCTCGGTGCTATGGTCGTCGCTCCGGAGCCCCATAACGGACGCAGGGGGCCGTCGCAAGCTGGGGGAGAGCTGCTGAGAACAGATCGCATTCAGGACGCCCTTCGAGCGAGGGTGGTGGACGTCGAGCTGTCAGAGCCACTCCAGTCAATCTCGGCGCAATCGGCGGACGGCTCCGGGGCGTATCCGCGCGCCCTGTGTCTGATCCGCCTGCACGGGGTGCCGCTCGGCCTGATCGACCTCGACCTGGCGTCCCCCGCGTCGCCGTTCAACGGGGACGGGCCGGCTCCCGGCGATGGCGGGTCGATCACTCCCGAACAGCTGGCCCGGCGGGTCTGGGAACATCTCGGGCCGGAGATCCGTGACCATCTCCGGGCCGACGGCCTGCCGCTTCCGCAGTCGATCTTGCCCGGCGGTCTGCCGGTGCCTAACGGCACCGCTTGCGGGGCCGAGCGTGAAGCCGTCAGGGCCAGCGGCCGCCCGGTATCGATCGTGGTCGCCACCCGGGACCGGCCAGCCAGCCTGGGCACCTGCCTGCGCTCGCTGGTCGACCTCGACTATCCCGACTACGAGATCGTGGTCGTCGACAACGCGCCGAACGGCGATGAGACCCGCCAACTCGTCACCGGTCGCGAGTTCGCCGGCCGCGTCCAGTACCTGCGGGAGGATCGCCGGGGTCTGGCCGCGGCTCACAATCGCGGGCTCGCCAGCGTGGCCGGCGAGATCGTGGCGTTCACCGATGACGACGTCGTTGCCGATCAGCTCTGGCTGCTCGAGCTGGTCCGCGGGTTCCGGCTGGCCGAAGGTGTCGCCTGCGTCACCGGCCTGATCGTGCCCGCGGAGCTCGAGACGGAGGCGCAGCTCGTCGCCGAGCGGCTCTGGGGGTTCAACAAGGGCTTTGCCGCGCGCGTATTCGACGGCACGACCCACGGCGGTGATCCGCTTTATCCCTACGCTGCCGGCAAGTTCGGATCGGGCGCGAACATGGCGTTCGCCACGGCCGAGCTCCGCGCCCGTGGCGGCTTCGATCCCAGGATCGGGATCGGGACGCCGGCCCGCGGCGGGGACGATCTGTCCGCCTTCTTCACCGTGATCGCCTCCGGCCATCGGCTCGTCTACAACCCGGGTGCCGTCGTCCGTCATCGCCACCACGCGGAGTACGGCGCGCTCAGACGCCAGGCGTTCAACTACGGCGTGGGCCTCACCGCCTATCTGACCAAGACCGTGGCCGACGATCCGGGGCGGTTGCTGAAGCTTGTCCGGCTGGGACACATGGGGTTCCGGCGCGCGCTCGATCCGCGTCCGGGCGCCGTCAGCCGGGAGGAGCGCGATTGGCCCTCGGCGCTGGCCCGCCTGGAGCGGCTGGGGATGATCCAAGGGCCCGGCGCTTACCTGTGGAGTCGGCTCCAGGCCGCTCGACCCACGGCGCGAGACCGGTAGAGATCCTTCACTGCTCCCCGGGCATGATTATCACCCTGCCTGATCGTCTACGGAGGGGTTGCCGATAATGGGGTTCGTTGCGATGGCCGGACTTCGACACCGGCGGCGCGGCGCTGGCCGCTTGCGCATGGGCGCTGACCAGCACGGGACTGGCCCTGGCCAGCCCGATTTCACCTGGAGCGGCCACGCACCGTCGGGGTCGTCGGATTGGTCACTGGGCGCGAACTGGGCCGGCGGTCTCGCACCCGGCGGGAGCGTCGGAACGCTGACTTTTCCGAACACCGGTTGTGGCTCTGGACCCTGCGCCACGAGCACCAACGACCTGTCGGGCCTGGCCGTGGGCGCCCTGTCGATCGACGATACGAGTCCGTATGCGATCGGCGGTAACGCAATCAGTGTGGGCGCCGGCGAGATCACGGCGCCGTCGAGTGCGGGTAATGGGGTTGCGAATACAGCTCTACGGCAGTTGTCAGACCAGCCAGCCGCAGTACGTCCGGATCAACTACACCGCCCACGCGGTGACGGCGACCATCCTGGGGCAGAACCTGTCGGTGAACACCGCTCCGCCGACGATCTCCGGTGGCACCGCGCAGTGCCAGACGCTGACCGCCTCTCCCGGCTCGTGGACGAACAGCCCGACGCGCTACAGCTACCAATGGTTCGACTGTGACAGCCAAGGGTCCTGCAGCGCCAACGGCGCGACGTCGAGCACGTACACCCTCACCGCCGCCGAGTCGGCTACACGCTGTTGGTGCAGGTCACGGCCTCCAACGCCGATGGCACCAGCGCCGCCTACGCCCAGTCGGCGCGCACCGCCGTCGTCACCGGGGCACCGGGCCACGTGGAAGCACTGCAACCGCGCGGTCACAAAATGCTCGACCATCAGCGGGGCCACCGGCCAGGCGTACAGACTCCGAGCCTCGGATGTGGGATACCGCATCCTCGTGTTGGAGACCGCCTCGAACCCCAGCGGGCCGAGCACCCCGGCGAGCTCGGCAGCGACCACAGCGGTCAAGAAGAAGAAGGCGGCTGCTGGCAAGAAGAAGCCCGCTGCCGGCAAGCACAAGGCCGGCGCTCGGCATCGGCATCGGCGCGCTGCTCACCGACCTAAGTAACCAACCCGCAGCTATTGGTGATGATCGAGCGGTCAGGCGCTGCGCCCAGGTCGCGTTCGACAGCGGTCGCGCTGCTCAGACTGAGCCGCTGACTGGCCCGTGCCGGTGGCGCTGGCCGACGCCGAGGGTAAGGCGTCGTTCGCGTTCGACGGTCAGGCCAGCCGCTTCGCCGATGGCCTGGCGGACCTATACGTCCGTAAGACCCGGGGTGAGCTGTTGATCGCCGAGGGCATCCCCTCTCCCAATGTGGTGAAGCTCGACGTGGAGGGCGCCGAAGGCGACGTGCTCGAAGGCCTGCAATCCGCGCTGGCCGGGGTGCGCGCGGCGATGATCGAGGTCCACTTCGGCATCTTCACCCGTGAGGGCCGCACAGGCGAGCCCCAGCGGATACTCGAGCTGCTCCGCGTTCACGGCTTCAGGCTTCGATGGGTCGACCCATCGCACCTGTTGGCCAGCCGCTAGCGTCGTGGGTCTTCAGGCGGCGCGCCGGGCGCGCGGACGCGGCTGGTGCATAGCCGCGCCCGCCCGCCACTCCGGAGACTTCAGCCCGTCGGCGCGTAAGCGGTGACCCAGGCGATCTGGATCCACCCGTAGGTGCTGTTGGCGGGGGTGACCCCGTACGTCGAGGTCTCGGTCTGCAGGATCCAGTGCATCGGCGTGTTCGGGAGCCGCGACGTGGAGGTGCCGATCACGTTGCCGTCCAACGCAAACTGGACGTAGCCCGGCATCCGGGTGATGGTCGCGGTGTGCCACGAGTTGTAGGTCGCCGGGGTGGGCCAGTAGTCTTGGTCGTTGCCTGCCGTCGCCCCCTGGTGGTGCAGGTACCCGATTATCGGCGTGTTCAGATCTGCCTCGGGAAAGTCGATCTCGCCGTCCCGTGGAGAGATGTTGCTGTCGGGCCACAGCATCCAGGCCGTCTTGTAGCCGGCGATCTCATCCGCTCGGAAGCGCACCTGATAGCGGCCGTACATCTGCCCGTTGCCGTTGACCCC
>JALYXK010000148.1 GCA_030947145.1 Actinomycetota bacterium | reverse complement strand
GGCGCGGGCAGTTGCCCGCGCCCCGACCTCTAGCCGCGACTCGAGGCCGGCCGGCGGCCGCGGCTGTTCCGGCGGCGGCTGGACTTGGGGTGAGTCTCGCCGGCGTGTGAGCCGGGGCGGGGTGCCGAGCCGCGTGACGGTCCGCGATCGGAGCCGCGTGACGGTCCACGATCGGAGCCTCGGGGTCCGCGGTCTGAGCCGCGAGCCGGTCCGCGGTCTGAGCTGCGAGCCGGCCCGCGATCCGATATGGGACCCGCTCCGTGGTCGGGTCCGCCCAGCCCGTGCTCGATCCCAAGCTCCCGGGTCATGAGGGCGATCTCCTTGCGTTCGTCCCCGCTGACCAGAGTGATCCCGACGCCAGTCTGTCCGGCCCGGGCGGTGCGCCCGATCCGGTGAACGTAGCTGTCGTGGTCGCCCGGAGGATCAAAGTTGATCACGTGCGAGATACCGGTTACGTCGATCCCGCGGGCGGCGACATCGGTCGCCACCAGCGTATCGACGACACCGGACTCAAAGCGGGCCAGCGCCTGCTCGCGTTGACGCTGGGACTTGTTGCCGTGCATCGCCATGGCCTCGAAGCCATTCGCCTTCAGACGCTTGACCAGGCGGTCGGCACCGCGCTTGGTCCGCACGAACACGAGGGTGAGCTCGCGGTCGCGACGAAGCTCGACCATCAGCGCATCGAGTCGAGTGGCATGTTCGACCGCGATGAAGCGGTGCTCGACGCCTTCGGCGGCCCGGCGTGCGGACGGGCCGTGCTCGTGCAGGACCGCCTCCGTCGTGTAATGCCTGGCGACCTGGCCTGCCTCGCCGTCGAGGGTGGCCGAGAAGAACAGTGTCTGGCGCTGAGCCGGACACGCGTTGACGATACGGTCGACGGCCGGCCGGAAGCCCATGTCGAGCATGCGGTCGGCCTCGTCGAGGACGAGCATCCTGATCGAGCTGAGCCTGAATGCGCCGCGGGCCAGCAGGTCCTCGAGTCGGCCGGGGGTGGCGACGAGGATGTGCGAGGCGGCGGCATCGGTCTGCTGCTTGACCAGGCCGGCTCCGCCATAGACGGCGGTGACCCGCAGCGCCCGAGCGTGAGCGATCGCGCGAATGTCGGCGGCGATCTGAGTGGCGAGCTCGCGCGTGGGGGCGAGAATCAGCGCGGCGGGGCGAGGCCCGTCGGACTGGATGCGATCGACCATCGGGATCCCGAAGGCGAGCGTCTTGCCCGACCCGGTCGGCGAACGCGCAAGCACGTCGCGGCCGGCCAGGACATCGTCGATAACCAGGCGTTGAACGGCGAACGGCTCGCTAATCCCCTGGCTTTTCAGCGCATTGACAACTGCCCTCGACACGCCGAGGTCGGCGAACGACTGAACTGACATACATGACTCCTTGGGCGGCACTGAGGGGCCGCGTGCGATTCCGGGAGGCTATGGCTGACCCGAAACCGCTAACTGCGGGACCCAAGCGAGCTGCCTCGCGGCCGACGGCGTCGACCGCGATAGTGAAGGTAGCAGACACCCCCCCGGCGCTTGCACGCCGGCGGCCACCGGCTGTGCGCCGAATGCCCACGCATGCCCGGGACAGCGGCCGCCCACGGTAAGCGTCGCGGACGCCGGACTCTAATCGGGCAGCATCGGCACCATCAGCCCGGGGTCGCGGCCGACGAGGACGCCTCGCGTCAGAGCGCCCGCGCCAAATCGTTCCCGGACGCGGTCGACTGTCGCGTCGAGGTTGCGGGCGCGATCGAGCGGCAGCTCGAGCTGGATCGCCCCCGGATCGGCCAAGTTGGCCAGCGCGACCCCGATCAGCGTCAACCCGCGCCGCTCGATCAGCGGCAGCGAGGCCGCCAGCAGGCCGTTGGCGACGTGCAAGATCGCGTGCGTGTGAGCGGTCGGCTCGGACATGGTGTACGACCGAGTGGCCCGGGTGTAGTCGTCGAAGCGGAGCCGGAGCATGATCGTCCGACACACCCGCCGCGCGGCCCGCAGCCGCCGGGCCGTCCGGTCGACCAGCGCGATCAACGCCGCGGCGATCTCATCCGGCGGTCTTCGTCGTTTCCCGAGCGCGCGCTGGGCCCCGATCGAGCGACGTCGCCGGCGCACTCGTACCGGCCGCGGATCGTGGTTGCGGGCGAGGGCGTGTAGGTGCCGGCCGGCTGCCCGTCCGAGGATCGAGATGACCGCGGCCTCCTCGAGCTCGGCCAGCTCACCCACGGTCCTGATCCCGCGGGCATGGAGTTTCGCTGCGGTCACGCGGCCGACGCCCCACACCCGCTCGACCGGCAGGGGATGCAGAAAGGCCAGCTCCGCGCCGGGAGAAACGACAAGCAGCCCGTCCGGCTTAGCCACGCCGCTGGCCACCTTGGCCAGGAACTTGGTCCGGGCCACGCCGACGGTGATCGGCAGCCCGACCTGCTCCCGGACCTCGCGCCGCAAGCGCGCGGCGATTTCCGCCGGCGTTCCGGAGATCCGCTGCAGCCCGCGGACGTCGAGGAAGGCCTCGTCGATCGAGATGCCCTCGACGACCGGCGCCGTGCGCTCAAACACCGCAAACACCGCTTTGCTGGCCTCCGAGTAGGCTGACATCCGCGGCGGCACGACCACCGCGTTCGGACACAGCCGCAAGGCCTGCCGTCCGCCCATCGCCCCCCGCACGCCCCGCGCCCTCGCCTCGTAGCTCGCCGCCAGCACGACCCCGCCGCCGACGATCACCGGGCGGCCGCGCAGCAACGGAGCGTCGCGCTGCTCGACCGACGCATAGAAGGCATCCAGGTCCGCGTGGAGGATCGAGGCGGCGGTTGACACGAACATATGTTCGCATAGCCGGCGGACGGAGCGCTTCGCCGGGAAGGAATCGCTGTCGACGGCGTCCTTGACCTCGAGGCCCACCATTTCTGGCGGCCCCGTGTTCGCCGGGCAATACCCGAATACCGGCTCGGCGCAACAGTCCGGGCCCAGCGACTGAGGAGAAGCATGCGTAAAGCAGCGATGTTCATGGTGACCGGCCTGGCCCTCGCGGTGGCCGGCTGTGGCAGCTCGAATAGCAGTAGCTCCACCTCGACCGCGGCGGCGGCCGCGACCTCGTCGTCGACCGCGTCCAGCTCGACGCCCACCTCGTCCGCCGCGGCGCCGGCGACCAGTGGCGGTGCGGACGTCCACCTCTCCGCCGTACCGGGCAAGCTCGCCTTCAACACCAAGGCGCTGAAGGCGAAGGCGGGCACGGTCACGCTGACGCTATCCAACCCCTCGTCGTTCCCGCACGGAATCTCGATCGAGGGCAAGGGCGTGGACAAGGACGGGAAGGTCGTCGGGAACGGCGGGACCTCGACGGTCACAACCAAGCTGGAGCCCGGCACGTACACGTTCTACTGCCCGGTGCCGGGTCACCGTGCGGCCGGCATGCAGGGCACGCTCACGGTCTCCTGATCTCGCCTCCGGGCCCCTGCCTGGCGCTCGCCGGAGCGATCCGGCGGGCCCCAGCCGGTCGAGTTTGCCGCGGGTCGGGCCGGCGCCTGAAGCGAGGGTTATCTTTCTCCCCGACCGGGGATGCTGTGCCCACCGCGCCTCCCTGAAACCCGACCCGCAGGAGTTTGCGATGACCGCGAAGCCGCCGCTGCCCGACGAGTTCCTTCCCGAGGTTCCGTCGTTCACCGTCACCAGCGAGGACGTCACCGACGGCGAGAAGCTGTCGATGCCCCAAGTATCGGGCGTGTTCGGAGCCGGTGGTGAGGACGTCTCGCCGCAGCTGTCGTGGTCGGGCTTTCCGGGGGAGACCAAGAGCTTCGCGGTCACCTGTTTTGACCCGGACGCGCCGACCGGCAGCGGTTTCTGGCACTGGGCCGTGGCCGACATCCCGGCGAGCGTGACCGAGCTGCCCACCGGGGCGGGCAACCCCAACGCCTCGGGACTGCCTGACGGCGCCGTGATGCTCGCGGGGGATGCCGGCGCCAACCAGTACATCGGTGCGGCGCCCCCATCCGGACATGGGCCACACCGGTACGTGTTCACCGTTCACGCGCTGTCGGCGGACTCGCTCGACGTCGACGCGGACACCAGGCCGGGCCTGCTGGGCTTCTTCATGTTCGACAAGACCCTCGCGCGGGCTTCGATCACGCCCACCTACGAGACGTGAGCCGCTGCGCCCGGCCTTCCGCGTCTACATAGCCGCTCCGACCGCGGCGGACTGCGACGAATTCGTCGCGGTGATGCGAGCGAGCCGGGCTCTGCATCGGCCCTGGCTGACCCCGCCGATCACCCCGGACGCGTTTGCGCGTCTGCTGGAGCGCGCGCAGGGCGAATCCTTCGATGCGAACCTGGCCCGCCGCCGCGAGGACGGCACGATCGTCGGCTTCTGCAACGTCAGCGAGATCGTCCGCGGGGCGCTACAAGGAGCGTTCATCGGCTACGGCGCCGTCGCCGGAACCACCGGCCAGGGGTACATGACCGAGGCGCTCGGGCTGGTGCTGCGGCGCGCGTTCACCGAGTTGGGACTGCACCGGCTCGAGGCGAACATCCAGCCGTCCAACCTGGCCTCGATCGCGCTGGCCCGCCGGTGCGGATTCGAGCGCGAGGGGTTTTCGCCGCGCTACCTGAAGATCAACGGCCGCTGGCGCGACCACGAGCGGTGGGCGGTCAGATCCGAGCAATGGCGCCGCCGCGATGCCTGACCCGATCGAATCATTCGCCTGGATGCTGCCGATTCGGCCGGGCAATGGCGAGGCGGATGCCGCCCGCGCGCTGTCGAGCACCTCCGCCAGGACCGCGGCGATCTGTCCCGCGGCTCCCGTCCACGAGTATCGCTCGCGCGCCACCACTTGGGCCCGAGCGCCCCGCCGCCGGCGCTCGTCCTCGTGCTCGACGACGTCGACCAGGGCCGCGGCCAGCGCGTCCTCGTCGTCGGGCTCCACCAGCCAGCCGGTCTTCCCGTCCTCGATGATCGCCGCGGGACCCAGCGAGCGGGTGGCCACCGCCGGCAGGCCGCAGGCCATGCCCTCGATGATGACCTGTCCGAACTGCTCGCGCTCGGAGGTTAGCACCACGGCCTCGGCGGCCGAGAAGAATGACGGCAGCTCCTCATGCCTCTGCCAGCCGGCGAGAAAGACCTGGGGGACCCCGAGGCGGGCGGCGATCTGGGCCGGATGCTCGCCCTCCCATTCGCCGGGATGGCCCCCGACCAGCACGAGCCCCGCGGGAGTCTGCACTCGCTCCTGGGCCCGGCCGAATGCACCGATTAGGCGGTCGAGCCGCTTCACCGC
>JALYXK010000134.1 GCA_030947145.1 Actinomycetota bacterium | reverse complement strand
ACCGGCGAGCCGTTCGCCTGGGGGCTGGCTCGCCGTCGTCGCTCGAAGGTACCGCTGATCCTCAGCGGCGGCCTGACCCCGGAAAACGTCGCCGCGGCGATCGCCCAGGTGCGTCCGTTCGCCGTCGATGTGGCCAGCGGGGTAGAGGCTTCGCCGGGGCGCAAGGACCCCGAGAAGCTGCAGGCTTTCGCCGCCGCGGTGTCCTGCGCCGCGGCGCCCGACGCGCTCATCCCCGCGCCCTAGCCTAGGCCTACCGTGAGCGCGATCGAGCACCGCTTCGGCCCCTACGGCGGGCAGTACGTCCCCGAAACACTGATGCCCGCCCTGTCCGAGCTCGAGTCGGCGTGGGTGGCCGCCCGCGGTGATCCCGGCTTCCGCGCCGAGCTCGATGCGCTGCTGCGCGACTACGTCGGCCGACCGAGCCCGTTGTATCTGGCCTCGCGCCTCAGCGAGCGGGCCGGTCATCCGATCTACCTCAAGCGCGAGGACCTCAACCACACGGGCGCGCACAAGATCAACAACGCGCTCGGCCAGGCGTTGCTGGCCAAGCGCATGGGCAAACGGCGGATCATCGCCGAGACCGGAGCGGGTCAGCACGGAGTCGCCTCCGCCACCGCCTGCGCGCTGCTCGACCTGGAGTGCATCGTCTACATGGGCACCGAGGACATCCGCCGCCAGCACCCCAACGTCCAGCGGATGGGCCTGCTCGGTGCGGTCGTCGAGCCGGTGGAGGCCGGGGCGCGCACGCTCAAGGAGGCGGTCTCGGCCGCGATTCGGGACTGGGTGGCCAACGTGGACTCGACGCACTACATCATCGGCTCGTGCGTGGGACCGGCGCCCTACCCGGCGCTGGTGCGCGATCTGCAGCGGGTGATCGGCGCCGAGGCGCGGGCCCAGGTGCTCGAGCGCACCGGCCGCCTCCCCGAGCGGGTGATCGCCTGCGTGGGCGGTGGATCGAACTCGATCGGGATGTTCGTCCCGTTCGTCGGCGACGAAGCGGTCGCGCTGGTCGGGGTCGAGGCGGCCGGAGACGGGATCGAGACCGGCCGGCACGGCGCGCCGTTGACCGCGGCCGGGATCCCGGGCGTGCTGCACGGAGCCTACTCGGCGCTGATGCAGGATGAGGAGGGCCAGATCCTGGAGGCGCATTCGATCTCGGCGGGTCTCGACTACCCCGGCAGCGGCCCCGAGCACGCCTGGCTCCGGGACTCCGGCCGGGCCCGCTACGTGGCGGTCACCGACGCGGATGCCCTCCAGGCCTTCGCGCAGACCGCCCGGCTCGAGGGGATCATCCCCGCCCTGGAGAGCTCCCATGCGCTGGCCTGGGCGCTGTCCGCCGGGCCGAGCGAACTCGATCTCGTCTGCCTCTCCGGCCGGGGGGACAAGGATCTCGCCGAGGCGGTGGCCGCTAGCGCGGCCATTGGGGGTTTTGCTGGCGCAAAACCCCCGGATACCAGTAAGTGACTGGGATCGAGCGGATCGCGGAGGGGTTCGCCTCCGCGCGGGCGAACGGACGGGCGGCAGCGCTGATGCCCTATTTGATGGGCGGTTTCCCGACCCTGAAGGACTCGCTGGAGATCGGGCTGGCCTACGCCGACACCGGCGCCGACCTCGTCGAGCTGGGAATACCGTTCTCCGATCCGCTGGCCGACGGGCCGGTGATCCACGCCGCAGGGATCAGCGCGCTGCGGGCCGGGGCGGGCGTGCACGAGGTACTCGAAGTTGGCCGGGCGATCGCACCGCGGGTCCCGGTGGTGGTCATGTGCTACTCCAACCTGATCCTCGCCCGTGGTCTCGATCGGTTCCTCGACGCGCTGCTCGGCGCCGGAATCAGCGGGTTGATCGTCCCGGATCTGCCGCTCGAGGAGGCGCCGGCGGCACTCGCCGCGTGCGACCAGCGCGGGATCGCGCTGGTGCCACTGGTGGCGCCTACCACTCCCCAGGCGCGGTTGGAGCGCATCGGGGCGCGGGCCCGCGGCTTCCTCTACACAGTCTCGGTCACCGGCACCACCGGCGAGCGGGCGAGCCTCGACGGCGGGCTGAGCGCGATCGTCGGCCGTGCGGCGGCCAGCACCGAGGTGCCGGTCGCCGTCGGGTTCGGGATCGCCACCCCCGAGCAGGCGGCGGCGGCCGCCGTCGCCGGCGCCGAGGGCGTGATTATCGGGACCCGGCTGGTGCGGGCCGCCGGGCAGACCGATCGGCCAGCCGAGGCTGTGCGGGAACTCGTCGGTCAATTCTCCGCGGCTCTATCGAGCCAGGGTCTCGGCTAGGATCCCCGCCGATGGGACTGATCATCACCGCCACCGCCGGGCTCTGCCTGTGGCTCATTCTCTGGTCGCTGAACGTTTCGGGATTTGACGCCATCATGATCGCTGTCGTGATGGTCCTCGTGGCGATCGGCGTGCGGAACCTGATGCCGTTCTTGCCCGGCAAGCGGGACTAGTGCCGCCCCGGAGCCGGGAGCGGGCGCGCGCACGGGCGCTGGCCGTCGCGCTGGCGCTCACCTCGACGCTCATCGCCGGCTGCGGTGCGGCCAGCTCCGGGACCTCGAGCGTGACGATCAGCGGCAAGCGGCTGACCGTCTATCTCAGCGCGCCCGCTGGTGCCGCCTCCAACCCCCAGATCCAGGACGTGCTGGAGGCCGAGCAGCTCGCCTGGTCCCAGCATGCCCAGGAGGTCACGGCCTTCAAGCTCCAGCTGAAGTCGATCACCGCGGCCAAGCTATCCGACAACGGCCGCACCGCGATCAGTGACACGAAAGCCATCGCCTACCTGGGAGAAATCGCCCCCGGGAACTCGGCCGACTCCGCCGGGATCACCAATGCGCAGGATCTGCTGATGGTCTCGGCGACCGACACGGCGCTGGAGCTGACCCAGAAGACGGCTGCGATCTCCGGCGCGCCGAACCGCTACTTCGAGTCGCTCAGCACCTATGGCAGGACGTTCGCCCGGGTGGTGCCGAGCAGTGCCGCCGAGGCCAAGGCTCAGGTACAGGAGATGCAGAAGCTCGGGGTCAAGCAGCTGTACATCGGCAACGACGGCAGTCCGTACGGCGCCGCGCTCGCGCTGGCCGTCAAGCAGGCCGCGGCGCCGTCGATCACCGTGGCCACCAGCCAGAGCGCCGCCGACGCCTTCTTCTACGGCTCGGACTCGGCGGCCACCGCCGCGCACGCCTTCTCCACCGCCACCACCACCAATCCGAACCTCAAGCTCTTCGGTCCCTCGGCCCTCGCCACTCCGGCGCTGGTGGCCGGACTGGGCTCGGCGAAGAACGTCTACATCTCGACGCCGGGCTTCCTCCCCGCGAACCTGACCCCGGCCGGCCAGCAGTTCGTCTCGGCCTTCAAGGCGACCTACCATCACACGCCGGTGCCGGGGGCGATCTTCGGCTACGAGGCCATGTCGGCCGTGCTCGGGGTGCTCCACGAGGCCGGGAGCGGGGCCAACAACCGGCAGACCGTGGTCAAGGACTTCTTTGCGCTCAGGAATCCGCCCTCCTCGGTGCTCGGGTCCTACGCGATCAACGCCAGTGGCGACACCAGCGCCGCGCCGTTCGTGTTCAGCCGACCCACGGCGGGAGCCCTCGTTCCGTTCGCATTCGTGCAGCCGGCCGGGTGAGTTCGCCAGCCACCCGGTTCGGGCGCAGGCGCCGTGCCGGATGGCGGCTGGCGGCCCTGTCGGTGGTGGCGTCGGTCGGTTTCGCGAGCTGTGGATCGGCCACCAAGTCCGGTGACCGGATCGCCGGGAAGACTCTGACGGTCTATGCCAGCGTGCCCCTCCACGGTGCCTCCAGCGTCAACGGCCAGGCGGTGCTCGATGGAGCGACGCTGGCCCTCGCCCAGCTCCACGGCAGGATCGGCAAGTATCGCCTGCTGCTGCGCCCGCTCGACGACTCCACCGCCCATCGCCGGGAATGGGATCCCGGACAGACGACCGTGAACGCCCGAGTGGCCAGCGCCGACAAGACCACGATCGGCTACATCGGCGAGTTCAACTCCGGCGCCAGCGCGATCTCGATTCCCCTGCTCAATCGCGCCGGGATCCCGCAGATCAGCCCGGCCAGCACCGCCGTCGGGTTGACTTCCGGGACCGGCGGCGCCGATCCCGGCGAACCGCAGAAGTATTACCCGACGATGATCCGGACGTTCGCCCGGGTGGTGCCCTCCGACAGCGTCGAGGCGGCCGTCCAGGTGAAGCTCCAGAAGAGCCTCGGCTGTACCAAGACCTTCGTGCTCGACGATAACGAGGTCGACGGGGCCGACACGGCATCGAGCTTCTCGTTCGCCGCCCACGCCGCCGGGCTCCACGTGGCCTCCGTCCAGGCCTATGACCCGGTCGCCACCGATTACACCTCGCTGGCGCGCAGCGTCGCCACCAGCGGTGCCGACTGCGTCTTGGTCAGCGCGATCACGGAGAGCCACGCCGCGCTCCTGACTCGCGAGCTCGCCGCGGCCCTGCCGCGCGCACGTTTCTTCGGCACCGCCGGCGTGGCCGAGAGCACCTACACCGATCCATTTCAGGGCGGGATCCCGTTGGCCCTCGACCGGCGGGTCATGGTCACGGTGGCGACCCTGCCGCGAGCCGATTATCCGGCGGCCGGCCAAGCGTTCTACGCCGCCTATACGAGGCGCTACGGACCACCCGAGCCGTACGCCATCTTCGGCTATGAAGCGATGGGCCTGCTGCTCGACGCGATTCGCCGCGGCACCCGCGACGGCCGCGCGCCGGCAGTGCGCTCCGGGGTGGTGACGGCGCTGTTTGCCACGCGCGAGCGCAGCGGAGCGATCGGCAGCTACGGCATCGATCGCGACGGCGACACCACGCTGCGGCGCTACGGCGTCTACCGGATCGTGGATGGGCGCCTGAGCTTCTGGCGGGCGATCAGCACCTGAGTTGTGGGATCGCTGCGGATTTGGCGCGATTTACGTTGGGTTAGGGAGGGGTGAAGCGCCTGATCTTCATCCACAGGGCGCTTGCTGCAGTCCGGGGTCCTCACTAGGCTGCGCGAATCGGATATCAAACCGAGGGGCCTCGCATCAAACGACAGAGGAGGAGCATGCGTTTTCTCGGACGAGCTGCGACCGGCTGCATGCTGGCCGCCAGCGCGCTGGTAATCGGCGCCTGCGGTAGCAGCAGCAGTAGCAGTAGCAGCAGCAGCGGCGGGTCGTCGGGGGCATCGAGCAGCGGCTCGAACGTCGTCGACATCTACTCGAGCCTTCCTCTCCAGGGGGCGTCCACCGCGCAGACGGACCCGATGGTCAACGGCATGAAGCTCGCGCTGGCCCAGGCGGGCGGCAAGGCGGGACAGTTCACCGTCAACTTCCAACCGCTCGACGATTCCACTGCGCAGGCCGGCAAGTGGGATCCGACCCAGACGGCGGCTGACGCCCGCAAGGTCGCCACCGACCCGAAGGCCGTCTACTACATGGGCGAGTTCAACTCGGGGGCGAGCGAGGTCTCGATTCCGATCCTCAACGCGGCCGGGGTCCCGCAGGTGAGCCCGGCCAACACATACGTCGGACTGACGACGAACGAGCCGGGGAGCGCCCCGGGCGAGCCGCAGAAGTACTACCCGACCAGCAAGCGCACGTATCTGCGGATCGTGCCCCGCGACACGATCCAGGCGGCGGCCGGCCTCCAGACGATGAAGCACGACGGTTGCACGAAGGTGGCCGTGGCCAACGACAAGGAGGCCTACGGAGCAGGATTGGCCGCGCTGATCGAGCTGGAGAAGGCCAAGTACGGCGTCAACGTCGTCAGCAACACCGGCGTCGACCCGACATCGCCTAACTTCCGTTCCTACGCGCAGACGATCAAGGGCCAGGGAGCGGATTGCTTCTACTTCGCCGGGATCGTCTCCAACGGCGCCGTCCAGATCACCAAGGATGTCAACGCCGCGCTGCCGAACGCGAAGATCTACGGCGGCGACGGGATCTGCACGGGCTCGTACACGAATCCGTCGATGCACGGCGTGCCGGCGAGCCTCGGTCCGCGCATCCAGTGCACGGTGGCCACCCAGAACCTCGCCGCCTACCCCGGCGGGAAGGCGTTCCTGGCGGCGTACAAGACGAAGTACGGGTCCTCGAGCCCGGATCCATATGCGATCTACGGCTTCGAGATTATGAAGCTCGGGCTCGACACCATCGCCGGGCTTGGGCCGAAGGGCAACGACAAGGCCGCCGTACTGTCGGCATTGTTCGCCACCAAGGCCCGCCACTCGGTGCTCGGAACCTACGGGTTCGACGCCAACGGCGATACGACGTTGAAGTCCTACGGCCTCTACAAGGTCGGCAAGGACGGCAACCCGCTGTTCGAGAGGACAGTGACTCCGTAGCGCCTCGGCGGGAGCGGGGCCAATGGCCCGGCCTCGCTCCCGCCTCGCTCCCCCCCGTGGAAGCCAACTCCGTCGTCCCCCGCGCCTCGGCGCTCGCCAACGTGTCCTCGGCTCTGGCGCCGGTGCGCCGGATCGTCGGGCGGTGGGGACTGGTGGCGGCGCTCGCCGCCCTACCTATCGTCTACGGCATCCAGGATCTGACCACTGGCTACGCC
>JALYXK010000129.1 GCA_030947145.1 Actinomycetota bacterium | reverse complement strand
CGCGCGGGCCGTCGACGCGTACGTCTCCGCCGCGGGCGTGACGCGACTGCTCGCGACTCGCCGCGGCGTCGTCGGCATTCTCGGGGCGCTGCTCTACCAGCCGGCCCTTGAAGGGGTGGCGTTCTCGTTGGCGCCCGCCACCGGTGGCGTGCAGATCCACGTCAAGAGCGTGCTGAACCGGCAGCTCACGCATGCGAGCTCGCCGTCATTCGTCCCATCGCTCGCTTCTGCGGTGCCGTCCGGGGCCGCCCTGTTCTTCGACGTCATGGGCCTCAACCGGATCGCCCCGCGCGTCCTTTCCACGATCGGGATCGGCGCGCAGATTCCCAAGCTCCTGACGAGGATCGGGATCGGCCTGGCCGCGCAGGGAGTCAAGGTCCAGGAGAACATCGTCAGCCTGTTCCAGCGAGAGTCGGCGGTCGTCATCTCCAGCCACGGCGGTAAGCCGGTGGTGACCGTGATCGCCAAGACGCCGAACCCGAGCGTTACCCGCACGGTGTTCGCGCAGCTCGAGGTGCCGCTCGAGCGGCTGTTCGCTCAGGCTGGGAATGCCGCGGGTCAGGCCCCGGTGTTCAACCAGCTGTCGGTCGGCGGGGTGATCGCCCACCAGATCATCCTCGTGCCCGGGATCCAGTTCGACTACGCCATCTCGGGGCACGAGCTCTTGCTCTCCACGAGCCTCGAGGGGATCGCCAGCGTCGTTCACCAGGCCGGCGCGCTCGTGGACCAGAACGCCTATCGCCTGACGCTGGGGAATCACACCGCACGCGTTACCTCGCTACTCTTCCTCGACCTCAACCAGCTCCTCAGCCTCGGCGAGCAGACCGGCCGGATCACTGGCACGCGCTACCGCGCGCTGAAGCCGGACCTCGAACGAGTCCACGCCATCGGCATGGACTCGACGAGCGGGGAGGCCGAATCGACCGCGGAGCTGTTTCTCCAAATCCCATGACCTCACTACCTGACAACGAGTATCTCTTCACATCCGAGTCCGTCACCGAAGGGCACCCGGACAAGATCGCCGACCAGATCTCCGACGGCGTCCTCGACGCGGTCATGCGCGACGACCCCACGGGCCGCGTCGCCTGCGAGACGCTGGTCAACACCGGCCTCGTGGTGGTGTCCGGCGAGATCAGCACGACGACCTACGTGGACATCCCGCAGATCGCTCGCGACACGGTCAGGCGGATCGGCTACACCGACGCCCTCTACGGCTTCGACTGTCACACCTGCGCGGTCATCAACGCGATCGACAAGCAGTCGCCCGACATCGCCCAGGGAGTCGACGAGGCCTACGAGGCCCGCACCGATCCGGGTGACGACGACGAGCTCGATATCGCCGGCGCGGGCGACCAGGGGATGATGTTCGGCTACGCCTCCAACGAGACCGACGAGCTCATGCCGCTCCCGATCGCGCTGGCGCACAAGCTCGCCAAGCGGCTGGCCGACGTCCGCAAGGCGGAGCTCGTCAACTACCTGCGCCCCGACGGGAAGACTCAGGTCACGGTCCGCTATCAGGACGGGCGCCCCGTGGAGATCGAGAAGATCCTGATCTCGACCCAGCACAAGGAGGGCGCCGAATCGCTGATCAAGGACGACCTGTGGGAGCACGTCGTCGAGCGGATCCTTCCCGAGGACCTCTACGACGCGCGCAAGCTCCAGAAGAGCTTTCTCGTCAACCCGACCGGTCGCTTCGTGATCGGGGGTCCGATGGGGGACTGCGGCCTCACCGGACGCAAGATCATCGTCGACACCTACGGGGGCATGGCCCGCCACGGCGGCGGCGCCTTCTCGGGCAAGGATCCCTCCAAGGTTGATCGCTCGGCCGCCTACGCGGCGCGTTACGTGGCCAAGAACGTGGTCGCGGCGGGGCTGGCCGACCGGGCCGAGGTGCAGGTCGCCTATGCCATCGGCGTCGCCCATCCGGTATCGGTGATGGTCGAGACCTTCGACACCGAGAAGGTGGGACGGGCGCGGATCCTCGAGCTCATCGAGGAGCACTTCGACCTGCGCCCGGGAGCGTTCCGCGAATACCTCAGGCTCCATCGGCCGATCTTCCAAAAGACCGCCGCCTACGGCCACTTCGGCCGCGACGATCACGACTTCACCTGGGAGCGCACCGACAAGGCGCAGGAGCTTCGCAAGGCCGCCGGGCTCGACGGCGCGCCGGCTGCGGCATAGGCAGGGGACCCGTTCCCGCCAGGCTGTGGTCCCGCTGGAAGGCGAATACGACCACGCCGGGGCTGCCCCCGAGCCCGCAGATCCAGCGCCAGCCCGAGCCCCAATCCTTGCCCGAGCGGGAGACGGCGATAGTCCCCAGGACGCGTGCGACGGCGTCGAGGGCCAGGCCGAATCCGAGCACGACCAGGCCGCCGCCAACCGCGAGCAGGACAACCCCGAGGGGGCGCGGCGAGGCCACTCCACGCCGCGAGCTCCCCGAGCAGCCCAGTGCCGGTCATGTCCGCGCCCACTCTACCCTGAGGCGAGGTTCAGGATCCACTTTGTTACCGCAGTGAATAAGCCCCTCCCGACGGAGACCCTCTCGATTGCCCGCGTCGAGCCGCTGACGCGCACCCGCGCGGTGCGGGGCCCATTCGACTACCGGCTCGGGCCCGAGCATGTAGGGGTCGAGGTGGGGTCGGTGCTCTCGGTGCCCTTCGGTCGCAGCCGGACACTCGGCGTCGTTCTCGCGCTCGGCGACAGCTCGGAGATCCCGCCCGAGCGGCTCGCTGAGCCGCTGGCCATCCTCACGCCCTCGCTGCCGCCCGACCTCGTCGTCCTGGCCGGCTGGATGGCGCGCGAGTACTGCTCGACGCCGGCGCGGGCCCTGAGCCTCCTGCTCGCCCCCGGGGCCGCCGCGGGCGTCCGCCCGCGAACCGTCCGCATCGCCGAGATCACGGCCTCGGGCCGCGCGGCCCTGGGCGACGGGAGCGTGCGCCTTAGCGACGGCCAGCGCGAATCGCTACAGCGGCTCGATGGCGAAGGGACGCTGCCTACCGCCGACCTTGGCCTCGCGGTCCTGCACCGGCTCGAGGCCCGCGGCCTGGTCGCGCT
>JALYXK010000114.1 GCA_030947145.1 Actinomycetota bacterium | reverse complement strand
GATCAGCGCCCGGGTCAATCGCGAGCGGCTCGAGAACTCGATGCGGCTCACCTGCATCGAGCCATTCCCGCGAAAGTTCCTCCTCGACGACGTGCCCGGGGTGAGCGATCTCCGGGTCGAACGGATTCAGGACACCCCGTTCGAGCTGTTCGGCGAGCTCGGCAGCGGCGACATCCTCTTCATCGACACCGCCCACACGGTCAAGACCGGCGGTGACGTCGTATGGCTGTTCCAGGAGATCGTCCCTCGCCTCGCCCCCGGGGTGCTAGTCCACATCCACGACGTGTTCATTCCCGGCGAGTACCCGGAGGCGTGGGTGATGGAGGGCTGGGGCTGGAACGAGAGTTATCTGGTCCGAGCGTTCCTCAGCTTCAACTCAGAGTTCGAGATCGTGTGGGGGCAGCAGTACATGCTCCACTATCAGCGCGAGCAACTTCTCGCGGCGTTCCCCGACCTAGCCGCGGACACGGCCAGCGGCGCCGCTCTCTGGATTCGGCGCAAGCTGTCGTGAGCCCAGCGGGTCGCTAGTCGTCGGCGCCCGCTGGCCTCAGGCGTCCCAGCCAAAGCGTGCGGCGAGGCCGAAGCGCGAGGCCCACGGGATCGCCACCCGGTGGCTCCCGAGCTTTCCGGTCACCGGAGCTGCGCCCTCTAGATAGCCGAGCAGCCGGACGTCAATGTAGCCCATGTCGGTGGCCTCGAGCGCATGGTGGGTGAGGAACTGGTCGGCCATCACCGGATGTCGCGCCGCGTAGAGGGCGACCATTCCCGGCTCTGGCTCCCGCAACAGGTACCCGACGGGGGCACTGGCCCCACCGGGATCGGCATCCGCAGGCCGGCCGGTAGCCGAGCCGACGGGCAGCACCGCGCGGGCCCGTTTGATTGCGATCTCCCGGAGCAGAGCCTCCACATCGGTTCCGCGACGAGCCGCCGAGCGCAGGCGGCCCTGAAGCGAGCCGAAGCCGTGCCAGTTCAGCGGCGCCGCGGCCCAGCGGGCGAGCTCGCGCGGGGTGGGGACGGCGCGTTCGAACCGGTAGCTGTCTGTGCTCAACCCGCCGGCGGCGTCGACGTAGACGGCAGTCGCGTTCGGCTCCGGTTTCGGCAGCAGCCGGCCGAGCTCAGCGGCAATCGGTCGGGCCCCCCCGCTGTGCTGCGGAGGAGTGAGGACGCTGTAGGTGTTGCGGCGCCGCTCGCGATCGACCCAGCGCAGGAGGACCGGCTGCTCGGGCCGGGGGGTCCGGGGCGGTTGCTGCTGCGGCTCTACCGGAAAACTCTCGATGTAGCCGAGGAAGGTCAGCTCCTTGGCCTTCTCGCGAAGCGGATCGCGCCGGTCGGCGATCACCAGCGTTTCGGTTCCGTCCTGCAGCAGCGCTCGCTCGATCCCGAGAAACAGCGGGAGCGGAGCCTCCTCGAGATAGCCGAAGGGCTGCTCGTCGTCGGGCTGCGGGCTCCCCCGCGGCACGGTGAGGTAGCTGCCGTCCCGCCGCCCGATCAACCGTCGCGTGCCCGGCGGTGAGAAGCGCTGGATCGAGCCGAGGTTGATCTCATTGAGCCAACCCGGCGGTGACCGGCGGTCGTTGGTGATGATCCGTCGCGTCCCTCCCGCTTCAACGTGCCGGGCCAGCGGCAGTGTCTCGGGTGGAGCCCAATCCTGCCATCCGCCCCAGCGCTGGACTCGGCCCGGGGGCATCGTCGGGATCGCCGGCTCCGCCGTGAAGCGATCCTGCTTCTCGGCCTCGAGCGCCTTGGCCCTCGCCGTCAGCGGCGCGGCTCGTCCCAGATCGAGCCCCACCCTGCCCCGCCCGGGGGCAGCCGGGGCGAGCCCGGCCGGCGCGTGTCGCCACTGAACCGCCGACAGGTGCCGGTGCATGAAGCGGGCCAGCGGCTCGATCACCTGGTTCTCGAATACGTCAACCACTCGTCCGAGCGGGACCGTGAGCTCACGCCGCCAGACCAGCGAGTGTGCCTCCAGCGCCGGGTCGAGACGCTCGATCAGCGCGGATGGGAAGCGGCCGACCTCGGTTGCGAGGGCAGTGAACGCCACGACCTGAAGTTCTGGGTTCGACACGAATCCGCGCATCAGCTTCTCCACGATGGCCGGATCGGCCAGCAGCTCTTGGGGGGCACGGGTGATGAGCATGAAGCGACCGCGGCTGACCTCAATCGCCTCTTGCACCCGCTGCGCAGGGTTTTCGGCGAGACCGGGCGGGATTCGCCTCACCACCGCGGCATCCGAGAGCGGCGCCTGGCGGCATTCGGCGACGAGCTCGATGTCGCCGCAGGTCTGGCGTTCGAGGCTGCGCAGCAGAACCGCCCCGTGGTCGGTCTGGAAATCGACCGGTTCGCTGGCGATCACCGTGAGCGCCGGCGACCATCGCGCCTTGACCCGCAAGCCGGCGCCGACGTACCGGCCAAAGGCGCCGATGTCCCGGGCCGATCCGAACAGCTCCGGGTGGCGACTTTGGATCTCCTCCCGAAACGGGAGTCGAAGGTACTCGACCTTGTCCGAGCGCGTGAAGCCGTGCTTGCGATAGCGCATCACGGTCCGGAGTGACGGTTCTCCGATCACCCCACGCGCCCCCAGCGCGAGGGCGAGGTCCCAGTCTTCGTGACCGAGTTCGATCTCCTCGGCGAACTTCAGACCGGCGTCGAAGATCTCGCGATCGAGCAGCGAGCAGGTGTCGATGAAGTTCCCCTGCAGGAGACGATGGAGGTTGTACTCCGGTGGCTGGAAGTGGTAATCGCGGTTACCGAAGTACTGCGCGGCGGGATAGATAAAGCCGACCTGTTCACCCGCCGCCTGCAGCTGGTCGACCAGACTCCTGACCGCGCCGGGAATTAGCAGGTTGTCGGAGTCCACGGGCAAGATGTAGCGACCGTGGGCCTCGGCAATCCCGCGGTTGCGGGCCGCGCTCGGGCCCCGGTTCTTCGCTTGGTGGAAGACCCTGACCTTCTCCTCACGACCCAGCTCGGATAGCACGACCAGCGTGTCGGGATCGCTCGACCCGTCGTCCACGATAATCAGCTCGAGCTCCGGATAGTCCTGCGCCATGACGCTGTCGAACAGGCTCGACAGGTAGCGGCCATGGTTGAAGCAGGGGGTGATGATCGAGACTAATGGAGTGCCCCGGGCCGGGCGGTCGGCAAAGCACAAGCGACCGGGAACCGTCACCGGCTCCGTCGGCGCCACGGCCGGCGCGTTCATCAGCAGGTCGTCGTAGAGGCGCTCATGTCCCTCGGCCATCTGCCGCAGCGAGAAATCGCTGAGCATCCGCGCTCGGCCTCGGTCTGCGAGAGCTCGGCGGGCGGGCTCGTCGTCGATCATGGACAGGATCGCCTCGACGTAGGCCTCGACATCGTCGCGCGGGTCGACCAGGATCCCGCCGGCCGGCTCCATCAGCTCGACCGTCCCGGGCAGGGACGGGGCAACCACTGGCACGCCCATGGCCATCGCCTCGTAGGCCACGTAGGGAACGCCCTCGAACATGCTGGTCATCAGCAGCAGGTCGCTGCCCGCCAGCCACGGCGCGAGCTCGGTGGTGGGGCCATGCAGGATCAGGTGGCGGGTCAGCCCATAGGCGCTGGAAAGCTTGCGGATATCGGTCGCGAACGGTCCCTCCCCGACGATGTCGAGGCGAACCTGGTCGCGCTCGGCGACGACCCGGCGCACGACCTCCACCATCAGCAGCGGATCTTTCTGCGCCGCCAGACGCCCGGCGAAGAGGATACGAAAGGTGGCGGGTTCCCGGTCGGCTTCCCTCAGGCGGACCCGCTCGGGGTTGAACTCTCCGGCGGCGTCGACGCCGGTGGGAATCACTCGGATCCGCGGCCGGCTGACGTCATAGGCGCCCATCGCCGTCGCGAGATGCTGGCTGGACACCGAAAATGCGTCCACCAGGTTTCCATAGCGCGTGGTCACATACCGGACGTAGCCGCTTCGATCGGGCTCCTCCACGTGGAGCTGGACGACCACCGCCGGCGGCCGCTCGAGGCATCCGAGGTCGGGGAGCAGCTCGAATCCCAGACGCGAGTTCATGATGTGGAGCACTTGGATCCGGCGGGTGTGAATGAAATCGAAGATGAACTGCGGGAACTGGTGTCCCGCCATGCACTCCGGTAGCGACCACACCTCTTCGGCGTAGGGGTGGATCTCGGCCAGGCGCCGGTTTTCGGAAGGCTGAGTGGTGATCAGCGAAGGCGCGAACCGGTCTCGGTCCAGCCATCGGAACCAGTCGATCGTGCCAGTGTCCGATCCCCCGAAGTCGACCCAGGGGGCAAGATAGAGGAGCGGCATCCGCCCGTCGTGGCCCCCCTCGTCGCCCGACCCGGGCAGCGTCACGGCTTGCGGCCATTGGCCGTGTAGCCCAGGGGCATGATGCCCGCCACATCGAGGGGTGCCAGTCTGGCGATCTGCTCCGCCGCCGCGGCGAGCACCTCACGAGCCTCGATCCGAGCCGGCGTTAGGCCGTCTCGCGCATCGCCCATCGCCCAACCGAGATTGATCAGGAGCTGGGCCACCGCTCTGAATCCGTCGCTGCGCGGCTTGATCTCGAGCTCCGTGAACCCGGCCTTGTCGAGTTGGTGCCGGAGCCCGCTCTCGGTGTAGCGATAGAAGTCATATGGCATCTCGTGCTGCTCCCAGAGCAGCGGCACGGTCAGGGCGATGCGACCGCGCGCGGTGAGCACCCGGAAGCACTCGCTCAGCACGTCGGAAGGCTCGGGCACGTGCTCGAGCACCTGCGTGCAGAGGATCAGGTCAAACGAGGCATTCGCCAGCGGCAGCGCGTCGGCCGAGGCGATCACGTCGGCGGTGCGCGCGCCGGGATGCTCGGACCCTGCCCAGTCATTGGTCAGGTACTCGGTGTGGGCAAAGAGCTCGCGGTACGGAGCGTCACCCGCCCCGACATCGAGTACGCGGGCACCGGAGGGCGTCGCCGCGGCGACTTCGATCACGAAATCGAGGATGGGACCGCGCTCGTAAGGCATCTCCGCGGTGAAACGCCGCAGCGCCTCGGAGATGCCGCGCTGGCCCGGCGGCGGGGAAGCGTCCACCTCTTGCACGGCGGCGGAATCTAGCGCGCGGGGTTAGGCCGCGTAGATGAACGGGAGCGAATCGGCGATCACGGCGAAGGCCGGGGCTTGGCTGTCGCGCGGGGAGGCGAGCAACTCGAACCCCTCCGGCCAGCGGATGCCCACGGCGGGGTCGTCGAAGGCGAAGCCCCGCTCGAGCTCGGGTGCCCAGTAGCTAGAGGTTTTGTACACGACATCGGCGACCTCGCTCGTGACGACGAAGCCATGGGCGAAACCATCGGGGGCATAGAGCTGGTGGTGGTGGGTATCGTCGAGCTCGAAGCTCTCCCACTCCCCGAAGGTGGGCGAGCCGCGGCGCAGATCGACCAGCACGTCGAGAACCGAGCCGCGAACGCAGCGCACCAGCTTGGCCATTCCCGGCTGGAAGTGCATGCCCCGGATGATCCCCCGCCGGGAGCGCGAGTGGTTGTCCTGGACGAACTCCTCCCCGATCCCCATCTCGGTGAACAGGTTGCGACGGAACGCCTCCTGGAAGAAACCGCGCTCATCGCCGTGCACAACTGGCTCAAGCAGCATGGGGCCTTCGAGGCGTGTGGGCAGAGATCGCACGATTCTTCGCGGGTCAGTGGCCGGCGAGGGCGTCCGCCGGAGAGCCGCAGTGTGCCAAGCGGACTCGCCGCAGGCGCCCCCGGTCCGATCGAAGCCCTATCGGGGCCATCGCCGCGGGGCATAATGCGCGCGATGACCGTCGGAGCGCGAGCGGGGGCGGGGCCTCGGGTAGCCCGATCCCCGCTGCCCGTGTCCGGCCGCCGCTGGCGCGATCCCGATCGCCTCGGTCCGGCCGCCTTCGCGGTCCTCTTCGCCATCGCGTTGATCTACGTGATGCACAAGGCCGACCCGAACACGCTCTACTACGACGACTGGACCTGGTTGATCCTTCGCCGATCGGGCTGGCACGGGATCATCTCGTCCTACAACCAGCACCTCGTCGCGGTTCCCTCGGTCCTCTACCAAATTCTCTTCAGGACCGCCGGCCTCGGCCATTACTGGATTTATCGGCTATTCGGGACCCTGGCTCATCTCGGCTGCATGTCGGCCGTGTACGTGTTCGCGCGGCGGCGGATCGGAGTAGCGGCAGTCGCATTGGTCCTGCCGCTGCTGTTCCTCGGCTACGGGTGGGAGTACGTTCTGTGGCCGATCAACTTCGGCTTCATGAGTTCGATCGGCCTGAGCGTGTGCGCACTCCTGTGCCTGGAGCGCGACGAGCGTCGGACCGGCGGGCTGGCCTGCGGCTTGCTGGTACTCGCGCTGGCCTGCTCGGAGTTCACGATCCCGTTCGTGATCGGGATCGCTGTGGAGCTGTGCTGGCGCGACCGCTCTGCCCGCCGCGCCTATGTGTGGGTCGCGCCGCTGGCTCTCTACACGATCTGGTGGCTCGGCTATCACCAGCCCTCGAGCGCTGCCGACAACCTCACCGCCGCGCCTGCGTTCGCGGCCGACCTCGCGGCGAGCGCGATCGGCGGCCTGTTCGGGGTGAGCATCGACTGGGGGAGGCCGCTGCTGGTCGCCTTCGTGGTGCTGATCGGGTGGCGCGTGACCAGGCGCGAGCCCACTCCGCGGCTCGTGGCCCTGCTCCTCGCCGCAGGCACGTTCTGGCTGCTGGTCGCGCTGGGCCGAGCGCAGCTGGGCGAGCCCATGGCCTCACGCTACATCTACACCGGAGCGGTGCTGATCGCGCTGATCCTGGCCGAGGCGGCCCGCGGCGTGGGCTTCGGGCGGCGCGAGCTGGCGGTGGCGCTGATCGTGGCCCTGTTTGCGCTCGCCGGGAACCTCCGGGCGATGACCACCGGCGAGCACCAGATCGGCCTCGGTTCGGCCACGGTGCGCGCCGAGCTGACCGTCATGACCCAAATTCGCGCCGCCGTGCCTAAGGCGCTGTTCATCGATCAAACCTGGATGCCGGGGATTACCGCGGGCGAGTACTTCGCCGCCGTCGACTCCCTCGGGTCCACTCCCGCCGAATCCGTCACGGCCCTCCACCGCGCGCCCGAGGTCGGGCTGACGGCGGCCGATGAACTGCTGGTCCGGGCCGGTGAGCTGGCGGCCACGCCGCTCGCGGCGGGCGCCCGGCCGGCGAGGACGGCGCCCCCCTTCCTGGTCACCTCCGCGGCCGGCGCCGCACACGTGACCGGCGCCTGCGTACGGTTCGACTCCGCCGGTGCCGGAGCAGCGCTGGACCTTCGACTCCCGGCCAGTGGCTTGCAGCTGCACGCCCTGCCGGGCCCGCCGGTATCGGTCCGGGCGCGCCGATTCGCTGCCGGGTTTGAGGGTAATCCCGTTACGGAGATCGCCGGCGGACAGTCGGTGCTCCTTCGTCCCGCGGTCGACAGCCTGCCCGACCCGTGGTATGTGCGCCTTTCGCCCAACCAAGCCGTGACCGCCTGCCTGCCGGGGTAGGCGCTATGGGCCGCGGGAACGAGTGCCGGGCATAATCGCTGACCCCGCCATGCCCAGCTCATCTCCCTCGCCGCTCTCCTCGCTCCGCCGGCGACTGCATCGTGCCGCCGCCCCTGCTGCGGCCGCCCAGGGCGCCCCCGTCGATGCGGCGTTGGCCGCGGTGTTAGATCGCGACCGCCTCGACATGGAGAACATGCGCCGCCTGGTCGCCTTCAGCCTCGCCCCGGACTCTCGCTGCGTCGACGTCGGCGCGCACCACGGCGCGTTGCTTCAGGAGATCATCCGAGTGGCCCCCCATGGGTACCACACCGCCTACGAGCCCTTGCCCCACCTTGCCGCTCACCTTCGCCAGCGCTTCCCGGCCGCCGACGTCCGACAGGCCGCGCTGTCCGACCACGCGGGTCAGACGACGTTTTCGCATGTGCGCGGCACCGCCGAGGGCTGCAGCGGGTTCCAGGTTGTCACCGCTCCCCCGGGCTACGCCGACGACGTGGAGCAGATCCAGGTCAAGCTCGAGCGCCTCGACGACATGTTGGCCGGCGAGGATCGGCTGGACCTGCTCAAGGTCGACGTGGAGGGCGCCGAACAGCAGGTATTCGAGGGCGCGCTCGAGACCCTGCGGCGCACGCAACCGATCGTTCTCTTCGAGCACACGTTCGCCGCCTCCAATGCCTACGGCACTGAGCCCCAGATGATTTACACCCTGCTCTGCGAACGGGCCGGCCTGCGGCTGTTCGATCTCAACGGCAACGGGCCGTTTACCCCGGGCGAGTTCGAAACGCTATCCCGGGCCGGGGACCCAATCAACTTCGTCGCCCACGTCTGAGCTTCGGCGTTCAGCCTTCCGGGCCGCTGGCGCGCTTACGACGCTCCAGCTCCGCCCGCAGCTCTCGCTCGACGATCTTCGTCAGCTCCGCCTGCTGATACTGCGCGGTCCGCAGCATCGTCGTGGTGCGCTCTAGGGCGGCGACGCGGCGGTCCAGCCCGCCCAGGGTTTTGAGCCCATGCTGCGCAGCAGTGGTAAGGCGGCATACCCGTCTGCGGACACCACCATCCGGGCTGGAACCGACCATGCTCCCCGCGCTGTCCAGCGTCCGCGATCCGCTTGCGGTACGAGCGCCGTCGGCTCCGATCGGCTCGAGCAGCGGATCGGGCGCGGCCGGCCGCTCGAGGACGACCATGTCCTGAGTGTCTGCGCCTTCCGGAATGTAGGCCCGGACTGTGAAGAAGCGCGCCCAGTGCCGGTGCACGTACCACGGCGCGTGGAACGTCGAGTGGTACCACTCGGGATGCGGACTCCCGACGTAGGCGTCGTCGCTGATGAACAGGATCCCGTCCCGGGCCAGGCGCACCTTGTAGGCGTCGACGTCCTCGCCCGCTTGACCGAAGTAACCGAGCGCCTGGTTCCACTGGCGCGTACTGTGGACAGTCAGCAGCGCGATCCCGCCCGGGGCTAAGACCCGCGCCAGCTCGGCGAGCCAGAGATCCTGCCGGCGCTCATCGATGTGGGTGAAAACACTGTGGTTGTAGACCAGATCGAACTGGCCGTCGGCATACGGCAGTGGTGGCTCGTGCGGGCCGATGACGAATTTGGCGAACCCGATGTGCTCGGCGCACCACGCGATTGAATCGGGGTCGACGTCGACGCCGTGGAGCTGGCTGCCCGCTGCCAACGGCCCGAGGTGGCGCATAACCCGTCCCGGCCCGCATCCGAAATCGAGGATCCGCTCAAACGACGTCAGCTCGCGTCCGAGCACGCTGAGCCCCCGCTCAAGCGCCAGCACCGAGCTGCGCGCGTACTGATGGAAGGACTGGCGCGCGTGCTCGGCGTCGCCGGCCTTGAACGCAGGTACGACGCGGTAGACCAGATCCGCCGGGGGGATCGGCGGAAGCTGATCGTCGGAAGAGAAGTCGATGGCCATCGGGTGAATCGTACCCTCGCCTTGGTACGGTCCTCGGGGTGAGCGCAACCGTCCGTGATCCTGGGGCGTCGGCGGTGAGCCCGGCGCCCAAGCCGCAGAATTCTGTCGTCAGCCTCCAGAACGTGAGGAAGAGCTTCAGGCTCCCGCACGAGCAGTACCACACGCTCAAGGAACGCGTCCTGCATCCGTTCCGTACCAGCAAGTTCGACATTCTTCACGCGGTCGACGACGTGAGCCTGGAGATTCCGAAGGGTGAGTTCTTCGGCATTGTCGGCCGCAATGGCAGTGGTAAGAGCACGCTGCTCAAGTGCCTGGCCGGCATATACGGCACCGACCACGGCTCGCTCTCGGTCAATGGCCGGCTCGCACCGTTCATCGAGCTGGGGGTCGGCTTCAATCCGGATCTCACCGCGCGCGACAACGCGATTATCAACGGGATCATGCTCGGCCTCACGCGCAAGCAGGCCCTGGCTCGCCTGGACGACATCACGGCCTTTGCCGAGCTCGAGGAGTTCATGGATCTGAGGCTCAAGAATTACTCCTCGGGCATGCATGTTCGCCTCGCCTTCTCGGTGGCCATCCAGGTTGACGCCGACATCCTGCTGATCGACGAGGTGCTGGCGGTCGGCGACGCCTCCTTTCAGCAGAAGTGCTTCGATCAGTTCACCCGGCTCAAGGAGGAGGGCCGCACGATCGTCTTCGTCACCCACGACATGGGATCCGTGGAGCACTTCTGCGACCGGGCGATGCTGATGGAACGAGGCAAGGTCGTCGACATCGCCGACCCACCCTCGATCACCCGGCAGTACAACGAGCTCAATTTCCGGCGAGTCAGGACCGAGGCGACCGAGCAGGGCGGTCCCGAGGTTCTGCGGCGGGCGCCGGTGGCGGAGCTGCTGGGGGCCTGGTTCGAGTCGCTGGACGGCCAGCAGCGATTCGAGATCGCCCACGGCGAGTCCTGTCAGGTCCGGATGGAGGTGCGCTTTCACACCGACACCGAGGACCCGATGTTTGCCATCGCGCTGCGCAACGACCTCGGCCACACCGTCTTCGCCGCCAGCACCCAGATCTCACACGGGCCGACCGGCAGATTTCGGGCCGGCCAGGTTGCCCACGTCGTAGTCAGCTTCGAGAACTGGCTCTCGCCGGGCCGCTACCGGCTGACCGCGTCGGTAACGCGCGACGGCACCGTCGCCGACGCTTACGACCTGCGCGAGGACATCAGCTCGGTCGTGGTGCATACCGGTCAGTCCGGCGGCGGCACCGTCGACCTGCCCCACTCGTTCGCGATTCGGCGAACCTAGACGGGCGGAGGGTCGCCTTCGGGCAGAGCGCTGCCGTTCCCCCGAGCGCGGCGGCGGCGCAGGGCGTAGGACGCCCGGTAGCCGAACTTCATCGCCCGGAACATCGGCGCACCGATCTGCGGGTGTGTGGCCAGCGCCAGCAGCGGCCGCTCGACGTCGGCTGGCAGCACACCGCCGGGGCCGATCAGCCGCATCGCATCCTCGCTCAACCCGACCCCGGCGATCCCGTGGCGTCGCTCGACGGAGCTGGCCGGTGTGGCCGGCCGATCACAGGTGAACCCGTAGAGCTCGGTGAGGGCCAGTGCGGCGGTGTCCCAGGTCAGGCTCTTCGCCACCCGGCGGATGGTCGCCACGTTCTCGGCTCGAGCGCCATCGTCGCGCAACAACCGCAGCGCCCTCTCAGCCGTCTCCTCTGCGCTCCACATGACGATCCGGGCGGCGTCCGGCGGGAGCACCTCAGCCAATGACGTTGCCGCCGCCCATAGGCAGGGCACGTCGTGATCGGCGGCCTCGAACGGCACCAGCCCGAAGCCCTCGTGCACCGTGGGGTAGAGCACGAGGCGAGAGCGCTGAAACAGCCAAACTTTCTCGGCTTCGCTGACCGCCGCCAGGTCGATCACCGCGTCCGACAGCCCCGGGCGGAGCGCCAGCAGCTCGGCCTCGGCGGCGCGCGAGGATCCCACGGAGACCCGCGGCCCAACCAGCAGCAGGTAGCCAGGCCAGCCGCGCGCGCGCAACTGCTCGAGCAACCGCAGGGCGAACACGCGGTTCTTGTGGCGAAAGTCCGTGCCGAGGCAGAGGATCGCCTCGGCTTGCAGTGGCAGGCGGGTGACGCCGGGGGGAGCCACGGGCGTGGTCGAGGCGTCAGCGATCGTGTGATCGACGCCGTTGCGGACCACGCTGGCGCGGTCGGGCTCGACTAGGTCTTCGGCGAGCGCGTCGTCGCGGGCGTGAGCGGAGACGAACACCACCCGATCGGCCACCGCCAGGGCGGAGCGGGTCAACCGCCGATAGCCCTGCCACTTGTCGAAGCTCGTGAAGTACGCGGGGTTGTGGTACCCGATCAGATCCTGATTGGTGATCATCAGGCGCTCGCCCAGCTGCGCCAGGAACATCAGGTCCTCTTCACTGTTGATCTGATAGGGCCGGTGGACCAGATCGACGCGCTTGAACTTCTCCTCTTCCAGCTCGGTCCGGGTCAGCAGACGCAGCTTCGGGAAGCGGGCCAGTGTCTCGGCCGCGTACGTACTGAGGTTGGGTGGGACGACGACGGAGAGTTGCAGCGAGCCGGCTCGCGCCAGCGCCGAGATCACCTCGAGCACCTGCAGCTGGGTCCCAGTCATCGGACCGGCCAGGATCCGGGCGTCGATCAACACCGAGAGGCCACCGAGCGCGCGCCGCGCCGCGCCGAGGCTGCGGGCCAGTGGACCGGCGACCTCCTCCTCGGCCTCGGCCACGGCCGCGTGGTAGTACGGGAATCGCGCCGCGATCACCCTCTCGTGCTCGTCTTGGACTCGGCTGCGCGGACCGCCGGCGGAGAAGCTGGCTCCGCCGCTGTGGAACACGAACACATCGTCGGCGAGCACGTGGCTGAGGCCGCTGTGCAGGCAGCGCTGGGCGAAGTCGACCTCCTCGCCATAGCCCGGGGTGAAGGCCAGATCGAGCTCTCCGACCAGTTCCAGCGCGCTTCGCCGCACGAATAGGCAGTGACCGATCGCCGTGGGCAGGCGCGGGCGCAGCCGCAGCGAGCCGGCCCGCACCGCGGCCGCCGCATCGTCAAGGCTCCAGCCCTCGGGCAGACGCGGATTGGGCCGCCCCCTCGCCGGCACCGAGACGATCGTCCCGTGGTTGGTCAGCGCCGTTGCAGTGGCCACGCGACTGTCGCTGTAGGCAGCCTCGCGCAGCCCCACGAGCCAGCCTCCGCCCACCGCGCAATCGGAGTTGAGCACCACCACATCGGCGGGCGCGGCGGCGGCGAAGGCGGCGTTGACATTGCCGGGGAAACCCAGGTTGCGGGGCTGCCGTAGGTAGTGGATCACGTGCTCGCCGGCGCCGTCCTGGGCCAGCGAGCGAACGAACTCCTCCGAGCGTCCGTCTGGGCTGGCGTCATCGCAGATGAGGATCGGCACCGCCGGCGCGGTGTGCGCGAGCACGCTGCTCAGGCAGTTCACGAACTCCTCGTGACCGCGGTAGACGGGGATGCAGACGACGACCTCCCCGCGCTGGGCCTCGAGCGTTGCGCCAGGCTTCGTCCTGCGAACCTTCACGCGGCGATTATCGCGGCTGGGCGACATTCACTGCTAGCTTGCGGCGGGCAATGAGCACGCACGCTGCACGCGCTTACGGGCCATCGGCGCTCGGCGGGAGCGCTCGTCGCTTCCTTGAGCTGACCCTGACGCTCGCCCGGACCGAGTTCAAGCTCCGCTACTTCGGCTCGGCGCTGGGGTACTTCTGGTCGCTCGCGCGCCCGCTGCTCTTCTTCGGGGTCCTCTACGTGTTCTTCACCCAGATCATCTCGCTCGGCGCCGGCGTGCCCCACTACGGCGTGTACCTGCTCACCGGGATCGTGCTGTGGACATACTTCGCCGAGGCGACCGGGATCGCCGTCACGTGTCTGGTGGCCCGCGAGGCGATGCTCCGCAAGGTCCGCTTCCCGCGGATGGCGGTGCCGTTGTCGGTTTCCCTCACGGCGGCGTTCAACCTGGTCATGAACCTGATCGCGGTGTTCGTGTTCGCGTTGGTCAACGGCGTCTCGCCCGCCCTGAGCTGGCTGTGGATGATCCCGATTGTGCTCGGCTTCATGGTCCTGGCCACGGGGACCGGCATGCTGCTCTCGGCGCTCTATGTGCGCTACCGAGATATTGCCCCGATCTGGGAGGTGTTCTCCCAGGTCCTCTTCTACGCCTCGCCGATCATGTACATCGCGACGTTCTACAAGGGCCTCGAGCACATCGCGCTGCTCAATCCGTTCGCGCTGATGCTCACCCAGATGGGCCATGCCTTCATCCATCCGGGTCCGGGGGTGATCAAGGGGGTCGCCACGGCAACCCCGATGCGTTCGGCCTACGCGGCATCCGGAGGCGCGCTTCACGTCGCGATTGCGGTTTCGGTGATCCCTCTGGTCTTCGCCCTCGGCTGGTGGTTCTTCACCCGCGAGGCCCCGCGGGTAGCCGAGAACCTCTGAGGTCAGGCTGGATGGCAGCGTCGCAGCCAGCCGTCCGGGTGGTGGGTGACCAGAAAGCGCTCGCTGCGCACCCGGTCGAGCTCGAATTCCGGGTGTGCCGACAGGAACGAGTGGATTGCCGGTAGCGGCCCGGGACGGGCGGCGGCGAACATCGGGAGCGTGTCGATCACGCCGTCCTGGACGAGGATGTAGCTCCCGGGTGTGACCAGCCCCGAGTAGAGCTCGAGTTCGGCCGTCACATTCTCTTGCCCGTGGTCTGAATCGAGGATCACCATCACCGGACCGCCGCACTCGGCGGCAGCACGCTCGGCGCGGGAGTAGGCGTCGGCGCCCGTCGAGCTGGCCAACACGAACTCGATCCGTGGATGGCTCAGATCGTGCAGCTTCTCCACGTCGTAGGTCAGCACGCGACCGTGGTTCATCAACTCGAACAACTGCGCGAAGAAGTACGCCGACCCGCCGCGATTCGTGCCGGTCTCGACCAGCAGCGCCGGACGGACCTCCCAGATCGTCTCCTGGATGGTCCATAGGTCGAGCAGGTTCTGCCAGATCGGCTGACCGAGCCACTTCAGCCGGCCGAAGTTGTCCGTTTTCTCGACCAGCCGCTCGAAGAATTGCTCATCGACTGGGGGTCTGCTGTCGACGTCATCGAAGGACATTTTCGTTACTCGAGACCGGCCAGGATCGTCCCTAGCCCGTCGGCCAGCCGGGTCCGGGCCTCCCAGCCGAGCTCGGAGCGGGCCCGAGAGACATCCAGACAACTGCGCCGGACCTCGCCGGGACGCTCGGGGGCGAATCGCGGCTCGGCCAGGGGCCCGCGGTCGCTGACCTCGTCGAGGGCATCGAGTAGCTGCAGGACGGAGGTCTCCTGGCCGTGACCGATGTTGATCGCGCCCTTCAGGTCGCTGTCGGCGGCGAGGAGGTTGGCCCGGACGACGTCGCTGACGTCGACCCAGTCCCGCGTCTGCCGGCCGTCGCCGAAGATCGTCGGCGCCTGGCCGGTGATCAGGTGCCCGCAGAAGATCGCCACCACACCGGCCTCACCATGAACGTCCTGGCGGGGCCCGTAGACATTGCCGTAACGCAGCGAAACGGTCGATAACCCGTGCAGGCGCGCGTAGAGCCCGCAGTAGCCCTCCGCCGCGTACTTGCTCTGTCCGTAGGGGGCCAGCGGCGCGATCGGGTGATCCTCCGGCGTCGGGATCACCTTGGCATCGCCGTAGAGCCCGCCGCCGGTGGAGGTGTTGACCAGCCGACGGCACCCGGAGGCGTGGGCGGCCTCGAGCACGGCGATCGTCCCGAGCACGTTCGTGCGCGCATCCTGCGCCGGCTGGTCGACCGAGTAGCGCACGTCGATCTGCGCGGCCAGGTGGAAGACCACCTCGGGACTGGCGTCGGCGACGATCTCGGCCACGTGCTCCGCGTCGCGAACGTCGGCCTCGTGCAGGGTCGCGCCGGAATCGAGCGCCGTGGCGAGATTGGCGCGCTTGCCGGTCGAGAGGTTGTCGATCACGGTCACGCCGTCGCCGCGCGCGATCAGCACATCAACGAGGTTGGAGCCGATGAAGCCGGCGCCGCCGGTGACCAAGCAGTCCATGACAGCGCGCACCTTATTGCTCCTCGCCATGAGTGGAATCAAGTTGG
>JALYXK010000100.1 GCA_030947145.1 Actinomycetota bacterium | reverse complement strand
CATGCAGCTGATCAACGTGGCGATGGGTGGATCGCTTTTGCAGCACGTCCCTGAGTCCGTCAGCCACGAGCAGCATCGCCGCAATCCGGGCAGCTTCGACGGCTCAGATCACGATGTCCGTCTCGCTCCCGGCTCACGCGCGGCCGATGCCGCCGGCGAGGATCTGCACGGGATCAAGTCCCATCATCATCAGGCGGTCGACGCCCTCGGGGAAGGCTTGATCGTCACCGGGCATTCGGTGCTCGACGAGCTGCCGGAGGCGCTCGAGGCGCCGGCTAACCGGTTCGTGCTCGGCGTGCAATGGCACCCCGAGGCCGACGAGCGCAGCCGGGTGATCGCCGCGCTGGTGGACCAGGCGCGCGAGTACCGCTCGGCCCGGCTCCCGATCGCCAGCTGACCCGTGCCTCAGCCGAGGAGCTCAGGCTCCGGATAGCCGTCGTCGCGGACCGCGGCGGTGACCCGTCCGGCGTGCTCGAGGCCGCGGGTCTCGAGCACGAGCTGGACGGCGGTCTCGCGGATGTGGAGGTCGATCCCCTCGCGAATATGCTGGACGTCGAGCAGGTTGGCCCCGTGCCGGCCGACCAGCGCCAGCAGCTCGGCCAGCGAGCCGGGGCGGTCGGGCACGCGGGCCAGGAGCACCAGCCTCCGGCCCGCCTGGGTCTCGTGCCGGCGGGCGACCTCGGCCAGCAGGCCGGCGCCGACGTTACCGCCGGACAGCACGATCACCGTCGTGCCGTCGGCGCTCGGCCCGGCCACGCCCGCCAGCAGCGCCGCGACTCCGACCGCGCCCGCGCCCTCGACGACCAGCTTGGCTCGCTCGAGCAGGAACACCATCGCCTCGGCCACCTCGTCCTCGGCCACCACCACGATCTGGTCGACCCACTGACTGATCAGCGCGAGCGTGAGCTCGCCCGGGCGCTTGACCGCGATCCCGTCGGCGATCGTGCGGGCGGACTGGACCGGAACCGGGTTGCCGGCCGCCAGCGAGCCCGGGAATGGAGCGCAGGTGTCGACCTGTACGCCGATCACCTCGATCTCCGGCCGCCGGGATTTAAGTGCGATCGCCGTGCCACTGATCAGCCCGCCGCCGCCGACGGGAACGATCACGCGGGCGATGTCGGGCACCTGCTCGAGCAGTTCGAGCCCGAGCCCGCCCTGGCCGGCGATCACCACCGGATCGTCGAACGGGTGGATGAACGCGAGCCCTCCGGCGGAGGCCCGCTCGCGCGCGGCGGTGAGCGCGTCGTCGACGCTGTGGCCGGTGAAGCGGACGGTCGCCCCGAGCGCGGCAGCGGCCTCCGCCTTGGCGATCGGAGCCCCCTCGGGCATGAACACCTCGCAGGGAACCCCGACCGTCCGGGCCGCGTAGGCCACGGCCTGACCGTGGTTGCCGGCGCTGCCGGTCACGACGCCGCGGGGGCAACCGTCGCCGAGCGAGGCGATCTTGGCCAGCGCGCCGCGGAGCTTGAACGACCCGGTGCGCTGCAGGTTCTCGGCCTTCAGCGCGATCGTGCCGCCCGCCCGCTCGCTCAGAGTCCGCGTGCTGAGCACCGGCGTCTCGCGGACCACGCCGAGTCCGGCCGCGGCCGCCCGCTCGATCTCCTCAACGGAGATCGGGGCACGGGCCGGCACCGATGAGAGCCGGTCAGTCAGCGAGGGCCACCACGGCGTCGATCTCGACCTGGGCGCCACGCGGCAGGGCGGCCACGCCGATCGCCACCCGGGCCGGAGGACTCGACTCGAAGAACGAAAGGTAGACCTCGTTGACCTGCGCGAATGCCCGCATATCGGTGAGGTAGACGGTCACGCGAACCGCATCGCCGAGGCTGGCTCCGGCCGCCTGACAGACGGCGGCGAGATTCTCCAGGCAGCGTCCCGCCTGCTCGGCCGGGCCCCCCGAGACGAGCTCGCCGGTGCGCGGATCCAGCGGGATCTGCCCCGAGCAGAACAGCAGGCCACCGGTCCGGATGGCGTGGACGTAAGGACCGACTGCCTCGGGGGCGCCGGGGGCGTTGACTGCCTCACGATTGCTCGACACCTGACCTCCAGGCGATAGGGGACGCCTGCAAGCCTATTCCCGCGGGTAGCCTGATGCCGTGGCCAACCGCCTCGCCCAGGAAACCTCGCCGTACCTGCTCCAGCACAAGGACAACCCGGTGGACTGGTTCCCCTGGGGCGAGGAGGCGCTGGCCCGGGCTCGCCAGGAGCAGCGGCCGCTGGTGGTCTCGATCGGCTACTCCGCCTGCCATTGGTGCCACGTGATGGAGCGTGAGTCCTTCGAGGACCCCGAGACCGCGGCGCTGATGAACGCGAACTTCGTTTGCGTGAAGGTCGATCGCGAGGAGCGCCCCGATGTCGACGCGATCTACATGGAGGCCTGCCAGACCATGACCGGACAGGGCGGGTGGCCGCTGAACGCGTTCATCACGCCCGACCAGGTCCCGTTCTACGTCGGGACCTACTTCCCGCCGCAGCAGCGGCAGGGGATGCCGAGCTGGCGGATGGTGCTCGAGGCGGTGGCGGGCGCCTGGGACACGCGGCGCGACGAGATCGACGCCCAGGGCCAGCGAGTGGTCGACGCGCTGGGCGCCACGGCGCGAATCGAGCCCTCCAGCGAGCCGATCACCGAAGCGATGCTGGAGCAGGCCGCCACCGGGCTCCGCCGCAGCTATGACGACCAGAACGGAGGATGGGGCGCAGCGCCGAAGTTCCCCCAGGCCTCCACGATCGAGTTCCTGCTCGGCCGCGGAGGCACGGGCACCGAGATGGCCCTCGGGTCCCTGCAGGCCATGGCCCGAGGCGGGATCTACGACCAGATCGGCGGCGGCTTCAGCCGCTACGCCGTCGACGCCACCTGGACGGTGCCGCATTTCGAGAAGATGCTCTATGACAACGCGTTGCTGGCCCGGGCCTACCTGCACGGCTGGCAGGTCTCCGGTGAGGACCGACTGCGCCGAGTGTGCTGCGAGACGCTGGACTGGGCGCTGCGAGAGATGCGGGGCGAGGAGGGAGGTTTCTGCTGCGCGCTGGACGCGGATTCCGAGGGGATCGAGGGCAAGTTCTACGCGTGGCGCCTGGATGAGCTCCGGAGCGTGCTGCAATCGCCGCTGGCCGAACAGGCGATCGCCTTCTTCGGCCCGACCGAGCGCGGGAATTTCGAGGAGGGCCTGAACGTGCTCGAGGGCCGGGGAGCCGAGCCCGAGCGGCTCCCGGAGATCCGGGCCGCGTTGCTGAGCGCGCGGGCCGAGCGCGTGCGCCCCGGCCTCGACGACAAGCGGCTGACCTCCTGGAACGCGCTGATGATCTCCGCGCTGGCCAACGCCGGCGCGGTGCTCGAGCGGCCGGATTACCTCGAGGCGGCGACGGCCTGCGGCGAGTTCGTGCTCCACCAGCTCCGCGACGTGGACGGGCGGGTTCTGCGTAGCTGGAAGGACGGGCGCGGCCGGCTGGCCGGTTACCTCGAGGATCACGCCTCCCTGCTCGAGGCGCTGATCACACTGTACGAGACCACGTTCGACCCGCGCTGGTACCGCGAGGCGGTGGGCCTGGCCGACGGGATGATCGAGCGCTTCGCCGACTCCCGTCGCGGAGGCTTCTTCTCCACCGCGGTCGACCACGAGCAGCTCGTGACCCGCCGCAAGGACCTCGAGGACTCGCCGATCCCCTCGGGCAGCTCGGCGGCGGCGTTCGGGTTGCTGAGGCTCGCACTCCTGTCCGGCGAGGCCCGCTACGAGGACCAGGCCCTCGGCGTGTTGCGGACGATGGCCCCGTTGGCGGCGCGCCATCCGAGCGCCTTCGGGCACCTGCTGCAGGCCATGGACTTCTATCTCGCCTCGGTCAAGGAGGTGGCCATCGTCGGCGAAGGACCCGAGGCCAGGGCGCTCGAGCGAGCGGTTCGCCGCCAGTTCCACCCGCATCTCGTGCTCGCCGGCGGAGCGGGCGGGAATTCGGGAGAGGATGTCCCGCTGTTGGTCGGTCGCACGCTCCTCGACGGTCACGCCGCCGCGTACGTCTGCCAGCATTTCGCCTGCCAGGCGCCCGTGACCTCGCCCGAGGACCTGTTCGCGGCCCTGTCAGGCTCAGAGCACCGGTAGGTAGCGCTCGAGCTCCCAGGGGGTGACCTGCACCCGGTAGTCATCCCATTCCTGGCGCTTGATCTCGATGTAGCGATTGAACATGTGCTCACCGAGCGTCCGGAGCATGAGCTCGGACTGCGCCGTCAACTCGATCGCCTCGCCGAGGGTCTCCGGAAGCTGCTCGATTCCCAGGCGCCGGCGCTCGTCCGGGGATAAGTGGTAGAGGTTCTTCTCCATCGGATCTGGGAGTTCGTATCCGTGCTCGATCCCCTCGAGTCCGGCCTGCAGCAGCGCGGCGAAGGTCAGATAGGGGTTGCAGGCCGGGTCCGGGCAGCGAAGCTCCATTCGCGTGGTCTTCTCCTTGCCGGGGTGATACAGCGGGACGCGCACCAGCGCGGAGCGATTGCGCCGCGACCAGGCCACGTAGACCGGGGCCTCGTAGCCGGGCACCAGCCGCTTGTAGGAGTTGACCCACTGGGCGAAGATCGAGCTGATCTCGCGGGCGTGCCGAAGCTGGCCGGCGATGAACGCCTTGCCCACATCCGAGAGGAAATAGGGATCCTCGGCGTCGTAGAAGGCGTTGCGATCCCCGCGGAACAGCGACTGGTGGGTGTGCATGCCCGAGCCGTTCTTGCCGAACAGCGGCTTCGGCATGAAGGTGGCGTGGAGGTTGTACTTGAGCGCGTACTCCTTGACCGTGATCCGGTAGGTCATGCAGTCGTCGGCCATCTTCATCGCGTCGGCATAACGCATGTCGATCTCGTGCTGGCTCGGGCCCACCTCGTGGTGGGTGTACTCGGTGTGGATCCCGAGCTGCTCGAGCGCGAGCACGGTCTCGCGCCGCAGATCAGAGCCGGCATCGAGCGTGGTCAGATCGAAGTAGCCGCCGTTGTCGAGCACCTCGGTCGACTTCGAATCCCGGAAGTAGAAGTACTCGAGCTCGGGACCCACGTAGAAGTGGTCGAAGCCCATGTCGTTGGCGCGCTGGACGGCGCGCCGCAGAACGTGGCGCGGGTCTCCCTCGTACGGATATCGCTCGGGCGTGAGGATGTCGCAGAACATCCGCGCCACCCCGGCGTCGTGCGGGCGCCACGGGAGCACCGCAAACGTGCTCGGGTCGGGCTGGGCGATCATGTCGGACTCCTCGATGGCGTTGAAGCCCGTGATCGAGGACCCGTCGAATCCCATCCCGCCCTCGAAGGCGTCGGCCAGCTCGGTCGCGTTGATCGAAAACGCCTTCAGCTGCCCCAGGACGTCGGTGAACCAGAGCCGGATGAAGCGGATGTTCCGCTCGGCGGCCAAACTCATCACGTCTTCGGCGGTGAGAGGGCGGTCGGTCATCCGGCGCGCAACGTTACTTGGCCGCGCGGCCCAGGGGCCAGCCGGGCGGATGAGGCAGGGGGTCTGCGGCGGCGGGACCGGGCGGACTTCAAACCCGGGCGACGGCGCGCCGGCCGAGCCAGCGCTTGGCCCAGCGCTGAAGCTCCGAGAGGGCCGGTTCGAGCTCCCGCCCCATGCGGGAGAGCTCGTACTCGACTCGCAGCGGCGGGCCGGGAATGACGGTGCGCGCGACGATGCCGCGGGACTCGAGCTCCTTCATCCGCTCGGACAGCAGCCGGTCGGACAGCTCGGGAACCGCCTGCGCTATCTCCGAGAAGCGCAGCGGCCCGTCCATCAACACGCGCAAGATCGCTCCGGTCCAGCGGCGGCCGACCAACTCCACGGCCTCGTGATACAGCGGGCAGCAGCTGCCTGCGCCACGTGCCACGCCCTCGGCGGCTTCGGAGTGTTCGCGTGAGCCCATGTGCTCTCGGGAAGCTTAGTCGTCCGAGGGGTTACGCGGCCTTGAGCGTTCGAGACTCCTCGCTGGATCCATCGACCGGAATTTCGCCCGCGACGTTGACCATCGCCGTGAAGCCCTCAAGCGATACCGCCGCGATCGCCTCGAGGATCTGCTCGTCGTCCCAGCCGGCCTCGCGAGCCTCCTCGTGGAGATGCATCGGGGGCCTGCCGTCGCCTTGGAGCATCGCCTGCAGATAACGCAGCAGCGCGGCCTCGCGCTCGTCGTTGGAGGAGAACTGGCGCGCCAGCGCCACCTCGTCTAGAGCCAGCCCGGCTCCGCGCGCGGCCCGGGAGTGCAGCGCGATCCCCGGCTCGGACTGATAGTGCTCGGCCACGGCGAGGGCGATCCGCTCCAGCGTGGCCAGCGGCAGCTTGCCGTGGCGGAGCTCCGAGCGGAAGCGGGCGTAGGCCCGCAGCGCCGCCGGAGATCCGGCCAGTACGCCGAGAAAGTTCGGCAGCTGACCGCCGGCGGTCAGGGCACCCCGCAGCACGGGCGCCGAACCTTCAGGGGCGGTCAAGTCGTCGTGAATTTGAAATCGGCTCATCGAAGTTTTCATTTTGGCCACCATGGGGTCTTATCGGTCGGGCGGGCGGAGCCCTTTACTTTCGAGACCTGCTTACTGTTCATAAGTGTATCGGCCCCCATTCGGTTTCACAAGGGGTTGAGCGAGGCTTTCCGGCCCCGCGGACCAGGGGCTAATCACTTATACGTGCGCGCATAAACTTCCGATCACCTGCGGCTCGGAGCTGCGTAAGATCGTCGCCCGCGGAGGCTCGAAGGGCGCGGTGAGGCGCTTTGGGCCGCCGTGTCGCTAGTGCGCGGCGAGACCGGCGAAGGCGTGCGCGCCCAGGACCGCGGCGTGGGAGCTGGTGGCCGCCACTAGCAGCAGGACGAGCCCCAGGAACACCGCCCACATCGCCACGCGGTCCGGTTGAAAGCCGGCCCGCCGATGCGGCGGAGGCTGGCGGCGGCGCGAGCTCGGCACCGGCTGGTAGCGGTCCGCGGGGCGGCCATGGATCGTCACCGTCCGGCGCGCGGGCACGGTGGCCGAGGCACGCAACGGTTCAAGGGAGGCAGCCAGGGAGGCCCGCGGCGGCTCCAAAGAGCCCGCGGCGGAGGGCCGTGGCGACTCCGGGCGAACGGCGCCGCGGTTACGTTCCGGCGTCAGGCCGAGATCGAAGTGGAGGTCGAGGTCGAGGTTGTAGGGATCGTCCTCGAGCGCCAGCACGGGCGCCACGGGCGGTCGGTTGGCTCTGCGCTGGGTGCGCGCCCGGCGCGTGGGGAACTCGAGCTCGAGATCATCGCTCCACCGATCACCGCGGTGCACCTTGCCCCGGGGCACTGAAACGCCTTGTTGCGGCATCTCACCGTCCTCTTTCTAGTGCTTGCGGGGTTAGCTGACGGGCTCGCGCCGAAAGGGCGGCGCTACGCGCTCTCGCGCGATTAGCCCCAACTGACTGGGTCCCCCGCTTCCTGGCCGCTGCTCTCGGTCGACCCCGATTGCCGCGGTACGGGAATTCAGCATTTACGGAGTCGCGATCGTACCATCGCCACTGGACGGACGATCGATTCCTTCGGGACCGGCCGGAACGCGCGGGCCCGGGAACCGGGACCCCCGGGGTTATTCCTTTCCGGCGACCTTGGCCACGAAGCTGGCCACGTCCTGGGCGTCCCGACCCTGGACCACGTTCGGCGGCATGACGCCCTGATTCAGGCAGACCTCCGGAGAGGTCGGCGTGGGCGGTTTGGACAGGCATCCGTACTGGATCGTGTGGAGCACCAGCGACGCCGGAGGCTTGATCGTGTCGAGATTGGGCCCGACCTTCCCCTCGGCGTTGGCGCCGGCCAGCGTGTGGCAGACCGAGCAGTGCTCGCCGAACAGCTCACGTCCGTGCTTCTGGGTGGCCGAGAGCTTGATCCCCCCGATCTGACTGCTCGCGTTGGCATGGTTGCCGGTCAGGAACGCGATCGGGATCGCCACTCCGAACCCGACGTAGAGGATCGCCAGAATCAGCCCGACGCCCTTGCGGCCGCCTCGACTCTGGGTCTGCAGCGCCGCTCGGGCACCGGCCGGCCCGCCGCGGACCGCGACGAAGAACAGGCCAAACGCGAGCACGACCCAGAAGGCGACAAAGGCGATTACCGGGAGCACTGGGGCGGCACGATATCGTGCGAGCAGATCGGAAGGCGCCTACACACCGCCTTCATCGCCGCCGCCCCGAGGCGAAGCTCATCACCGGCGGCGCGACGGCGCGGAAGTCCTCCGCCTCGGAGCCGTCCACCCGCTGCTCGGTCCCGGCCGCCCGCTGCTCGCCGGTCCCGCCCGCCCGCTGCGCGCCCGGGCCACCCGCGCCCTGCTGGGCCAGGCCGATCCTGACCTGTTCGTCGAGCATCGAGAAGTCCTTGACCTCGGCCAGCAGCCGGTCGGGCGCGGCGATCGAGCCGACCTTGTCGACGAGCACGTTGATCACGCCACCGGCCGCGGCGAAGCGCTCGAGCTTGCCCTCGACCAGCAGCAGCGGCTCGGTCCTCACGGTCAGGCGGTGTCGCTCGTAGATCTGGGGCGGGACGATCAGGTTGATCGATCCGAACTCGTCCTCGAGCAGCACGAACACGACGCCGCTCGCGGTCCCCGGGCGCTGCCGGGCGACGACCAGCCCGCCCACGCGCACCCGACTGCCGTGCTCCAGCCGATCGAGGTCGCTGCTGGCAAGCGTGCCCGACGGCAGACGATCTCGCAACAGCATCAACGGGTGCGAGTGCACGGTCAGCCCGGTCGTCCCGTAGTCGGCCAGCATCGAGTCCCACCGCGAGAGCTCGCGCAGTTGCGGCGGCGCCGGCAGGTCGAGCGGCAGGGCGAGCTGCACCCCCCCGGGGACGTTCCGGCCCGGAGTGGAGACCCCGAGCTGCCACAGGGCCAAGCGCCTCGGGGAAGCCGAGCCACCCGCAGCCGCAGCCGCAGCCGGCCCCGACCCAGCGGCAACTCCCAGCCCAACGGCGGCGAGCGAATCACAGGCGCCCGCCCAGGCGAGCAGCTCCAGCGAGGACGCGCTCGCCCCGGCCCGCGAGGCGAGGTCGGAGAGGTTGCGGAAGCGTCCTCCGGCTTGCCGGGCGGCGACCAGCGCTCTCACCTCGCGCTCCCGCACCCCCCGGACGTACCCGAGACCGATCCGGACGCGACGACCCCGGCCATCCCCCCTCTCGTCCTGCCCGGCGTCGAGCTCCATCTCACATTCCGCCGCGCTCGCGTTGACATCGGGGGACAGCACCTCAAAGCCACGCCGCTGGGCCTCGTGAACCAGCGCATCGGGCGGATAGAAGCCCATCGGCTGCTCGTTCAGCAGCGAGCACAGGAACTCCTGGCCGTAGTGAACGCGCAGCCACGTCGACTGGTAGGCGAGCAGGCCGAAGGCGGCGCCGTGGGCCTTGGGGAAGCCGAAGCCGGAGAAGCCCTGGACCATCGAGAACACGCGCTCGGCCAGCGCCTCCTCGACGCCGTGCACCCGCTGAGCGCCGGCGACAAACCGCTTGTGATGGGCCTCGATCGCCGCCTCCGAGCGCTTGCGGCTCATCGCCCGTCGGAGCCCCTCCGCCTCACCGGGCGAGAAGCCGGCAAAGGCGATCGCCACCTCCAGCACCTGGTCCTGGAAGATGATCGTGCCGAGCGTCTCCCGCAGGACCGGCTCGAGCGAGGGGTGCTCGTAGGGGACCTGATAATCGGGATCGATCCGCAGCCGCTGTCGCCGCTCGATGTAGGGGTTGACCGCCCCGCCCTGGATCGGCCCGGGCCGGACGATCGCCACCTGGATCGTGATGTCCTGGAGGGTCTCCGGTCGGGTGCGCCGCAGCGACTGCATCTGCGCTCGGCTCTCGATCTGGAAGACCCCGGTCGTCTCGGCGGTCTGGATGCATTCGTAGGTGGCCGGGTCGTCGTAGGGGATGCGCGAGAGATCGATCAGCTCCCCCCGGGTGCGGGCGATCATCTCGACGCTGC
>JALYXK010000092.1 GCA_030947145.1 Actinomycetota bacterium | reverse complement strand
GAGAACGGGAACGCTGAGCTGGTGGCCGACGCGGTCGTCCCGCCTCTGCCTTCCTTCCCACACAACTCGAAGACCGCCAAGTACGGCGCGCTGATCGGCCTGCTCATCGGCCTCCTGCTCGTCGTCTGGATCGGCCGCAGGGACCGCCGGATCCGCGATGCGTCATCGGTCGAGGACGCCTACGGCGTTCCGCTGCTCGGGACGGTGTCGGACAAGCAGGCGGCCACGCTGGGTGAGGCCCGGGCCGGTCGCTCCGCCTACACCACCGAAGCCTTCGCGCGGCTCGGGGCATCTCTCCGCTACCTCAACGTCGATCGGGACATCCACACCGTGATGGTCACTTCGGCCAGCGCGCGCGAAGGCCGAAGCACGGTTGCGTTGCAACTGGCCATCGCCGAGGCGATGGCCGGGAGCGACCGCGTCCTGCTGCTCGAGGCCGATCTGCGCGGCCCGGTCCTCGCCCGGGCGCTCGGAGAGCAGGCCCGGCCCGGACTATCCGAGGTGCTGAGCCGGAGCGCAAGTCTCCAGGACGCGCTGCGCAGTGTCCGCATCGGCGGCTCGCAGGACGGCACCTCACCCGGAGCCAGGATCAGCGTCCTGCCGGCGGGAGCGGTGCCGCCCAACCCGCTGGAGCTGATCGAGAGCGAGTCGATGACGTGGCTGATGAATACGCTGAAGGATAGCTTCGACCTGATCGTGATCGACAGCCCGCCGATATCGGTGGTCCCAGACGCGATCCCACTGCTGGCTCGGGTCAGCGGCGTGGTGCTGGTGGGACGGATCGGCGTGACGACGCGCGCGGCGGCGGCGGCGATGCGGGAACAGCTGGCGCAGGCCGGAGCCCACACCCTCGGCGTCGTCGCGATGTCCGTGCCTGACCCCAAGGTCTACCGCTTCAATCTGCGCCGGCGCAGCCTGCGGACGCCTCGATCGCGCGGATCGCTGGCGCGCTAACTGCGGGATTCGCCCGCCGCGACGCGCCCGCTGCGCCGGTGCGCGAAGGCACCCTGGGCCACTCCTCGCAACTGGCTCCTGACCAGGTCCAGCCGCAGGGCGCGCTGCCGGTGCAGCAGCGAGTTGACCAAGGCGATCGGGAGGGAGAGCAGACCGCCGAAGGCCAGCAGCCCCGCCGCCAGCCATCCCCGCAGGTTGCCGTCCCGCTTGCGGTAGATCAGCACGCGGCTGCGGTAGTAGTGCACCGTCGCCGTGGCGCCGATCCCCGTGGTCGAGTGGGCGCCGGCGTGCTCGACCTGCGCCTCGGGAACGTAGATCGCCCTGCCGCCCAGTGCCGCCAGCGCAAGCGCGAGGCTGTCCTCCTCGCCGTAGAGGAACAGATCCTCGTCAAACCCTCCGATCGCCGCCAGGTCGCTGCGCCTCACCAACAGGCAGGCGCCCTCCAGTCGGGCAACAACTCCGCCGAGACGATGGATCGGATCGTCGGGTTTGAGCTTCCCGTCGAGGCCGAATGCCGGCCCCCAACGGCCCGCCGCGGGTAGCAGCTGGGCGAAGTCAGCCAGCGCCGTCGGCCGCCGGTTACAGCGACGCGGCGCGCCGGACTGCTCCAGCATCGCCGGCCCGGCCATGCCGTGGGGTTCGCGCTCCAGCCGGGCCACGAGCAACTCGAGGGCATTCGGCCGGATCCGGACATCGGGATTGATAAACGCGACATAGGTCCCGGTGGCCCGCTTCCAGCCGAGGTTGCAGCCGCCGCCGAAGCCGAGGTTGCGCTCGGAGGGCACGAGCAGCGCATCCGGGCGAGCGGCCAGCGCGCGGGCGGCCCCGTCGTCGCCGGAGGCGTTGTCGACGATCACCACCTCGACGCCGGCGGGAATCGACGCCACGCATTCGGCGATCACCGCCGCGGAGTTGTAGAGCACGATCACGGCCGACAGCTCCGGGCCGGGCGCCGGCGGGCCTTCGGGGCCGGTCACCGCAAGAGCGCGGGCACCCTCACCGCCCGCCGTCGCGGGTGGTCACGGCGCTGACGAATCCCTCGACGGCGGCGGCCGCCTGCTCCCGGAGCGCGCTGAGGGAGCGGCGCTCCGAGGACCGCCGGAGGATCGAGGGGAATTGCTCCCGCCCCCCGATGTAGTTGAGCAGCCCCTCCCGCTCGAGCCAGAGATCGACCGCCGGGCGCCGGCCGGCGAACAGGCTGTAGGTGGGCACGCCGAGCAGCGCCGCCTCGCGGGTCATGGTGCCGCCGGCGCCGATCACGGCGTCGGCCTCGTACATCAAGGACCGGGAGTCGATCGCGTGCTCGGGCAGGCTCACGCCGTCGAGGCCGAGCGCCGCGATCTGCTCGCGCTGCTCGCGATGGCGGGCCAGGACCACGCACCGCACAGCGGGCACGGAGCAGACGTGCTCGAGCAGCGGCACGAACAGCGAATTCTCCTGCGCGTGGTAGATCGCCCGGGACGGAGGCGTCCGGAACACGACGAGCGGGCCTCTCACGCCCCCGTCGGCCACCCTCAGAGCGTCGAGCACCACCGGGTCGGGAGTGAAGTCGGCCAGCTGGATGTGCTCCTTGAGGCCGGGGTAGCGCTGGACCTTCCCGGGGCCGGCGCCTTGGCGGCGCACGGTCTGCAGCGGCACGGCCTCCGGCAGCAGGACGGTGTCGGCCGCGCGGAAGGCCAGGTGGTTGGAGGGCTGGAACTCGAAATCCATCGCCGTCACCGCGCGGACGCCCGCGCTGCGCGCCGCGACGATCTGCGCGTAGGAGTTGTGCGACAGCGCGACGTCCGGCCGGGCGCCGCGGGCCCATCGGCGCAGATCCCACATCCGGCGGGCGATCGCCCGGGCCTTGGCCGCGCCGCCGGCCGGGCTCTCCTGGCCGATCACCTCGACGCGCGGCCAGCGCTCGCGGGCCAGCTCGATGGTCTGGGCGTTGTCCCGCGCCGTGATCACCAGCTCGTGGCCCAATTCCTCCAGCCGGGCCCCGATCGGGGCGAACAGCAGGGGATGGGGCGAATTCGAGAGGTCGATCCAGACGCGCATCAGCCGGCGACGGGATCTTGCGCCATCAGCACGTCGACCAGGCGCTCCGCCGCGTGCCCGTCCCAGAGCGGCGGCGGCTGCTGCGGTGGCGCGAAGGACGCCGCGAGCAGACCGGGGACGTCGGAGATCCGATCGGGCTCGAGCCCGAGCAGCACGTTCGTGCCGGCCTCGATCGTGACCGGGCGCTCGGTCGTGCTGCGGAGGGTGAAGCACCGGACCCCGAGGAAGGTCGTCTCCTCCTGGACCCCGCCGGAGTCCGTCAGGACCGCACCGGCATCGGCCTCCAACGAGAGAAACTCGAGGTAGCCCACCGGCTCGGTGATCGTGACCCCGGGAATCTTCCGGTCGCCGATCCGCGCTCGCGTCCGCGGATGGGCGGGCAGGAGGACCGGGAGCTCGCGGCTCAGCTCGGTCAGCCGCTCGAGCACCTCGTCGAGCAGCGGGCCGTCGACCAGCGCCGGACGGTGCAGCGTCACGAGCAGGTAATCGCCGGCCCGCAGTCCGAAGCGCCGGGCTACATCGAGGTCTCGAAAGCGATCGTTGACGCTGACCAGGCTGTCGATCATCGTGTTCCCGACGAAATAGATGCGATCCTCGGGGATGCCCTCGGCGCGCAGATTCTCGACCGCCTCCGGGCTGTGGACGAACAGGTCCCGGGCGATCTGATCGGTGAGGACGCGATTTGTCTCCTCGGGCATGGTTCGGTCGAAGCTCCGCAACCCGGACTCCACGTGGGCGATCGGGATGTGGAGTTTGGCCGCCACCAGTGCCGCGGCGAGCGTCGAGTTGACGTCGCCGGGCACGATCACCAGGTCTGGGGCCTCCGCCTCCAGCACGGGCTCGATCCGCTCCATCACCCGGGCGGTCTGGACCGCGTGGCTGGCCGAACCCACGCCGAGGAGGTGATCGGGCGCCGGGACCCCCAGCTCGGTCAGGAACACCTCGGAGAGCATCCGATCGTAGTGCTGGCCCGTATGCACGAGAACGTGGTCGGCTTCCGGCCAGCGCTGGCGAAGCTGCGCCACCACCGGCGCCATCTTCACGAAGTTCGGCCGCGCCCCCACGACTGAAACGATTTTCATCGGCACGGAGGGTACTGGTAAGCTTCACCGCGGGGGACACGAGACAGTCCCTTCACAAGGGGCAGGTGTGAGACAACTAGGTTCCATCGAGACGGAGAAGCGGGCATCCGCGGGGGCGCGGCGGCGATTGCGCCTGGGCGGCATGCCGGTCATGCCGCCGGCGGACGCGGTGTCACTGCTGGAGCAGGCGATCCCGCCGGCGCCCGGCCACCGCGACTACCGCATGCGGCGCTTCCTGGTCGCCGCCGACACCACGGCGATGCTGGTGGCGATTGGGTCGTGGCTCCTGGTTGGCGTGCACAAACCGCTTCAGCATGCGCTGTGGGCGCTACCGACGATCCCGGTCTGGCTGGCGCTGTTCCTCATGTACGGGCTGTACTCCACCGGTCTGCGGCGGGTCGCGCATACCACCGTGGACGACATCCCGGCGCTGGCTCACGCCTTCCTGGTCGGTGGGGTCTGCACCTGGCTCTACTTCAGCGTGACGCCCGCCGGCCAGCTCTCCTTCATCGACCTGCTGCTGTTCATGGCGGTTGGCCTGTGCGCGGCGCTCACCCTGCGCTCGATCCTGCGCGGCCTGGCGCTGGCGCTGCTCGGCCCGGAGCGGATCCTCTTCGTTGGCAGCGGTCCGATGACCCCGATCCTGGTCCGGCAGATCTCATGTCGACCCTCGCACGGACTCGAGCCGGTGGGCGTCCTGACCCGAAAGGAGAACCGGCGGTGGCCACTGGCGCTGACCACGCTGGGCAGCCTCGCCGCCGTCGATCCGGCCACGGTGATCGAGACGGAGCGAATCGACCGGGTCATCGTCAGCGCCGAGGGGATCGACGATGACCGACTGATGGAGCTGATCAGCACCTGCGGAAAGCTCGGCGTGAAGGTGAGCGCGCTGCCTTCGCTGGCGGCGATGATCGGCCCGGCGGCCACGATCGACCAGCTCGAGGGCATCACCATGATCGGCATCAACACGCCAAAGCTGCCACGCTCCAGTCGCTTCTTCAAGCGAACGATGGACGTCGTGGGCGCCTCGGCGCTGCTGCTCCTCACCTCGCCCCTCTGGGCGGCGCTCGCCATCGCCATCAAGCTCGATTCCCGTGGCCCGGTGTTCTTCCGTCAGGAGCGGGTGGGTCGCGGCGGGCACCGGTTCCGGTTGGCCAAGTTCCGCTCGATGTGTCTCGACGCCGAAGCCCAGCGCGAGGCGCTCCTGGCCCAGAGTCGCCAGGCGGGCTGGCTGGACCTCGAGGAGGATCCCCGGATCACTCGCGTGGGGCGCTGGCTGCGACGCACCAGCCTGGACGAACTGCCACAGCTGTTGAGCGTGATACGCGGCGACATGAGCCTCGTCGGGCCACGCCCGCTGATCCCCCAGGAGGACGAGAACGTCCACGGGTGGGCGCGCGGCCGCCTCGATCTCACTCCCGGGGTCACTGGCATGTGGCAGGTCCTCGGCCGGGTCAGCATCCCGTTCGACCAGATGGTGATGATCGACTACCTCTACGTGGCCAACTGGTCGCTGTGGACCGACATCAAGCTGCTCCTGCGCACCCTTCCCGTCGTCCTGAGCCGGCGTGGCGCCAACTAGGCCTTGGTGGTGGCCAGCCCTGAACCGTCCCGCCCGGGGACGAAGTCAACGACAGCGATGAAGCGGGCGGGAGGCTTGGCTGCGGTCTGAATTGTCGTCTTCACGGGAGGTCGTGGGACGTTGGTAGTCCCATGTGGAACTTTCTTACCAACACCCCTCCGGAACGACGGAAAACCCACCGATCAGGGCCCACCCACCCCTCATTGCCGTAGTTGGGCAGGACCAACGGTCATTCACCGCCGGCCAGCAGCCAGGCCGGCCACGGCAGGCTGCGCGGCACCCAGCTGCCGAGTCCGCGGGCAAGACGATGACCGGGCCGCTCCACGGCACGGTAGAACGCCTCGGTGACCAGCAGTGACACCAGAACCGCGGGCACCACGAGAATCCCCAGGGCGGGGATGCCCAGGACGAAGGCCAGCGTCACGATGATCGGCTCGTGGACGAGATACAGGCTGAACGAACGGGTGCCCAGCCATTGCGCGGGTCGGGTCTCCAGCGCCCGGGCGACGCCGGGGTGCAGCAAGGGACAGAGGACGGCCAGCGCGGCTCCGCCGGCCACCAGCACCGCGACCAGGCCTTGGGTGGTCGTGCTGGTGACGTGAATCCAGCGACTGCAGCCGAGCAGCCCCAGGGCACCGATGACCAGGGCGGGCTTGGCGAGCCGGTCCAGCGCCGGGCGCGCAGCCAGCTTCTGCGGCAGACCCATGATGAAGTCCAGGTTGAATGCGATCAACGTCCCGAGCAGGAACGTCGGCATGTAGTGGGCGCCCTGATGCGATCCGCTGATGAAGATCACCGTGAAGGCCAGTGCCGCCAGCGGCAGGTGCCAGCGCCGGGACCTGTGGGCGAGCCAGATGAACAGCGGCAGCAAGAGGGAGAAGAGAACCTCCCAGCGCAGCGACCATAGAACGCTGGTCAGGCCGAAGCCGCCGGTCCCGAACATCAACGATGCATCGTGGGCAGCCGGCGAGAGGCGAAGGTTCACCGCGTGGGCATTCAGCCACCAGGTGGCATGAGGGTTGACGTGACGCGTGTATACCTCGTGCAGGACGAAGGCCACGATCAGTGCCCCCCACACCGGGACGTACAGGCGAATCATGCGCGCCGGGTAGTAGGCGGCGGCGTTGAACCGCTTTCCCCGGGCAGCCGGCAGCGCCAGCACCAGCCCGCTGAGGACAAAGAACACGATCACGAAGGCCGGGCCCGACCAGAACACGCTGAGCGGGCTGAGCACGGCGGACACGCCGGTTCCGGGCTTCCCGTAGTAGGTGTTGGCGATGGACGGAACCGTCGCCAGCACGAGGTGGTGAATCACCACCACCGACGCCGCGATGCCCCTCAGGCCATCGAGCGCCGGGACGCGTGTCCGCTTACCGAGAGCCACCTTCCCCCTCCGGTGCGCCGTCCATTACGGCAGGGTACCGCCGCCGAAATTGTCCAGGCGCACAGCGGTGTTGCGTGCGCTGAGCATCAGGTAACCGGCGCCGGTGATGGTCGTGTCCGTGGTGTTCAACATGCGAGTCCAGGTGGTGCCCGACTTTCGCCACAGTTCAAGCGTCGAGCCGATCGCCCGGAACAGGAGCTGATCCCCGGGGCTCAGCGTCGGGCCGTTGGCGCTGGTGAGGATGACGGAGGCGGGCTGTCCGCTCGCGCGCAGGACGATCCGGTACTGGCTGGAGGAGGTTCTGTGGTAGATGTAATAGGCCTGATAACCGCCCGATGTCGATGCCGATCCGGGATTTTGAATGCGCAGGCCGAGCGAAAGTGAGTCCTGGTCCACGGTCGGCCTGGCCGTGACCGTGATCCATGCCTCACTGTTGGGGCCGAACGTCTGCGGATTCCAGTAGTCGGCGCCGTTGGCGTTGGACGTCCCGGTGGCCTGCTGGCCCATGAGCCCGAGATTACTCGTGGCGCTTGTGCTGGCGATGACCGTATGTGACCAACTCGGGCTCGGAGGGCCGACGGTGTTCGGGCGGTTGAAGTTGTCCAGCAGCGAGGTCACCGGGCCCGGCGCCGAGCTGACCACGGTGGTCGGGTTCGAGCCGGCCTGGGCCGAGCCGGCCGAGTTGCTCCCGGTAACGGTGACTTCGAGAGTCGAGCCGACGTCGGCGGCAACCGCCGTGTAGGTGGCCGACGTCGCGCCCGAGATCGCACTGCAGTTCGCTCCACTCGCGTTGCAGTCCGACCACTGGTAGGCGAACGCGGGCGCCGGTGTGCCCGTCCACGTGCCGGTCGAGGCGGTCAGTGTCTGAGCCTCCACCGGCGATCCGGAGATCGACGGCACCGCTGTATTCGCGGGCGGCGAAGTGATCACGGCGGAGGTGACGACGGCGCTCGGGCCCGAGGTCGCCGGCGACGAGCCATCGCTGTTGCTGGCGGTCACGGTGACCTCGAGGGTAAAGCCAACATCGGCGGCGACCGCCGTGTAGGTCGACGCGGTCGCGCCGGAGATCGCCGTGCAGTTGGCGCCGTTCGGATCGCAATCGGACCACTGATAGGCGAAAGTCGGCGCCGGGGTGCCCGTCCAGGTCCCGTCCGTGGCGCTCAACTGGCTGCCCTGCGACGCCGTCCCGGAGATCGCCGGTGGGACTACGTTGACCGGCGGTGAGCTGACCACCGCCGTCGGCCCCGAGGTCGCCGACGAGGACCCTGCGCTGTTGGTTCCCGTAACCGTGACCTCCAGCGTCGCGCCCGCATCGGAGCCTTGCGCGGTGTAGGTGGACGAGGTCGCGCCCGAGATTGCCTGGCAGTTCGCCCCGTTCATATCGCAATCGGACCACTGATAGTCGAAAGTCGGCGCCGGGGTGCCCGTCCACGTCCCGTTCGACGCCGTCAACTGACTGCCTTGGGACGCGGTCCCGGAGATCGACGGGGCCACCGTATTGGCCGGCGGCGAGGAGACCACCACGGTCGGCGCCGAAGTCGCCGTCGACGAACCCGCGCTGTTGACTCCCGTAACGCTGACCTTCAGCGTCGAGCCGACGTCGGTCGACTGAGCCGTATACGACGCCGACGATGCTCCGGAGATCGGGGTGCAGTTCGCGCCGTTCACATCACAGTCCGACCAGCGATAGGTGAAGGTCGGCGCCGGGAAGCCGGTCCACGTCCCGGTCGAGGCGCTCAGCTGATTGCCCGGCGACGCCGTCCCCGAGATCGTCGGCGCGGCGGTGTTCACCGGAGCCTGCTGGATCGTCCACGCATAACTCGCCGAAGCCAGGTTCCCGGCCGCGTCGGCCGCCTGCACCGTGAACAGGTGCGGCCCGGGAGCCAGCCCACCATAGGTCTGCGTGCTCGCGCTGGTGCAGAATCCCAACGGCGCGCCATCCAGGCTGCACGACACCGTCGAGACCGCATCGGCGCTGGCGAACGTGAAGCTCGCGCTGGTCGCGGTCGTCGGATTGGCCGGCTTGGAAGCGATGCTGACCCCGATCGGCGTGCGGTCGAGCGCGATCACCGAGATCGTGCCCGTGTTCGCCGGGAACGGGGGATACAGCGGACCGCTCTCCGAGGCCAGACGCCCCGAGGACGCCACCACGTAGCGCGAGCTCGGATCGACATCCAGCCCCGTCGTCCG
>JALYXK010000052.1 GCA_030947145.1 Actinomycetota bacterium | reverse complement strand
CGGGTCCCACGACAATCGCTACCGCAGCGAGATAGCCCATGCCAGCTGGGGCGGCGTGTACAGCTTTCGCTGAAGTAGGGTAGGCGCGGTTGCGCGTCCTGGTCGTCAACGCGGGTTCGAGTTCGCTCAAGCTCAGCGTGCTCGACCAGGCGTTCTCGGTGCTCGGGAGAGACGAGCTTGCGCTGCCCGACGGACGGCTCGACGAGATCGCGGTCAAGGCTGCTCTGATCCGACTGCCGGAAGCCGAGGCGGTCGGGCATCGCGTCGTTCACGGAGGATCTGTGTTCTCGGGCCCGACGCCGATCGACGCGGAGGTGGAGACGCGTATTCGCGCGCTCCGGGCGTTGGCGCCCTTGCATCAGGATCGCGCTCTCGCCGGGATCGCTGCGGTGCGCGCCGTGTGTCCCTCGCTGCCGGCGGTCGCGTGCTTTGACACCGCGTTTCACTTTGACCTGCCGGCCGCCGCCGCGGCCTACGCCCTGCCCCCAGCCTGGGTCAATCGCCACGGTCTTCGCCGTTACGGCTTTCACGGTCTGTCCCACGCGCACGTCGCCCGACGGGTCGCCGAGATCGTGGGCGGTTCGGACTTGAGGGTGATTTCGTGCCATCTCGGTGCCGGGGCGTCGCTGGCGGCGATCCGAGACGGCCACTCGGTCGACACGACGATGGGCTTCACGCCGCTCGAGGGACTGGTGATGGCGACGCGGTCGGGATCGGTGGATCCCGGGCTGCTGCTCTGGCTCATGCGAGAGCACGGATTCTCCGCTGCTGAGCTGGAGGACGGGCTCGAGCATCGTTCGGGCCTGCTCGGACTCTCGGGGACGGCAGACATGCGGGTCTTGCTGAGGCGAGACGATGATGAAGCCCGGACCGCGCTCGCCGTGTACGTGCATCGCCTCCGGGCGGCGATCGCGGCGATGGCGGCGGCCATGGACGGTGTGGACGTGCTTGCATTCACCGGGGGAATTGGGGAGCACGCGGCGGGAGTTCGCGCTGCAGCCGCCGCCGGACTGGGCTTCCTAGGCGTGACAAGCGATGAGGCTCTCAACGCGCACGCCGGGCCAGACACCGCCTTCGACGCTCCACAATCCGCGGTGCGCCTGTTCGTGATCGAGGCGCGTGAGGACGCAGAGATCGCCCGGCAGGTTCAAGCGGTGCTCGGTGGCGGCGGAGGCAACACCGAGGGGTAGGCCGTCGTTGCACCGGCGCGCCTCGTGAACCGCGCCGCGCGACGGTGGACGTGACGCCGGTGGCGTTGGGCGTAGGTTGGACGAGCGCTCTTCGGTCGTTCCTGCACTCGGTAGAAGCGGGCTTTGACGAGCTCAGCGAGCACCAGATAGGCCGCGATCATCGCGACCAGGATCAAGAAGAACTCGAGCGGGAGCGAGGCGAAACCGAGGAGGTGCGAGAGCGGACTGAACGGCAGGATCGCCCCGATCGTGGCGCACGCGATCGGCAGAGCGATCATCGCTCGGCTGGGTCGGCTGCGCAGGAACGGCACCCGACGGGTGCGGATGACGAAGATGACCAGCGTCTGGGTGGCGAGCGATTCGACGAACCAGCCGGTACGAAACTCGCGGTGGCCGGCGTTCAGGATCACGATCATCACGTAGAAGGTCATGAAGTCGAACACCGAGCTCACCGGACCGAACACGGCCATGAAGCGGCGCACGAACGCAATGTCCCAGGCTGAGGGTCGCGCGAGCACCTCGGAGTCCACTCGATCGGTGGGGATCGCCAACTGTCCGACGTCGTAGAGCAGGTTATTGAGCAGGATCTGGGACGGCAGCATCGGCAGGAACGACAGGAACAGCGACGCGCCAGCGGCGCTGAACATGTTTCCGAAGTTCGATGAGGTCGCCATGAGCACGTACTTCATCGTGTTGGCGAAGATCCGCCGTCCTTCGGTCACCCCCTCGGCGAGAACACCGAGGTCCTTATCGAGCAGGACGATGTCGGCGGCATCCTTGGCGACGTCGGTGGCGGACTCCACGGAGATCCCGACGTCGGCTGCGTGCAGGGCGACGGCGTCGTTAACGCCGTCGCCGAGGAACGCGACGTCGACCCCGCCGCGCCGGGCGAGCTTGATGATGCGCGACTTCTGATCGGGACTCACCCGAGCGAACACGGTCGTGGAGGGGATCGCCGCGGCCAGCGCGTCATCGTCCAACTGCTCGAGCTCAACGCCGGTGAGAACGGTGTGCACGTCTAGACCGATGTCCCGGCAAACTTTGCCGGCGACGGTGCCGTTGTCGCCGGTGATGACCTTGACGGCGATGCCAAGCCGGTTGAGCTTGGCGATCGATGCGCCGGCGTCAGCCTTGGGCCGGTCTACGAAGGTCAAAAAGCCGGCGAAGCGGAGGTCGTGCTCGTCGTCCACGGCGAGCCGATCGAGGCCGGTGCCCTCGCGGGTGGCGACGGCTACGACGCGCGCTCCGTCGGCGAACAAACCGGCGAGCACCGCTGCGGCAGCGCGGGAGGTATCGACGCAGCGGGCGAGCACGGCCTCCGGGGCGCCCTTGGTGACGAGCAGCGTCATGCCGGTGTCGGTGCGGACGAGCACGGTGGCGAGCTGACGCTCGTGGTCAAAGGGAAGTGTCCCCAACCGCGCGTATCGGGTCAGGTCGGGAAGGAGCGGCTCCGCGGCAGGCGCTCGGCAGAGCGCCTGGTCAAGCGCGTTGCCCCCGACCGGCCCGTCGGCGGTCAGGGTGGCCTCGTTGCACAGCAGGCCGAGGACCAGTGGCTCGGACGCGGGCTGACCGTCGGGGCCAAGGGCCGTGTGAAAGGTGATGTTCCCCTCGGTCAGGGTGCCGGTCTTGTCGGTGAACAGCACTTCGATGTTGCCGAGGTCCTCGATCGTCACCAGTCGTTTGACCAGCACCCGCTTACGGGCGAGCGCGCGTGATCCCGTGGACAGGCTCACCGAGACGATCGCCGGCAGCAGCTGCGGCGTGATGCCAATGGCGATCGCCAGACTGAACAGGAAGGCGTCGAGCAACGGGCGCGAGAGGATGACGTTGATCGCGAAGATCGATATGGTCAGCGCGCCGGCGACTCTGACTAGGAAGCCCGAGAAGTCCCGAAGACCCACCTGGAAGGCCGTTTCGGCCTGACGCTCGCCCAAGCCGACGGCAATCGCGCCGAACGCGGTCGCCGAGCCGGTGCTGACGACAACTCCGCGTCCTGCGCCCTGGTGCACGACGGTGCCCATGAACGCGCAGGAGGAAAGATCGACCGCTGAATCCGCACCGGTGACGGCTTCCGGCGTCTTGGCCGCCGCCATGGACTCTCCGGTGAGCACCGCTTCATCGCATTCGAGCTGGTCAGCCTCGATGATCCTGAGGTCGGCCGGGACCACGCCGCCCACCCGCAAAGCCACCACGTCTCCAGGAACCAGCAGGCTCACGTCCAGATCGCGCTGCCGCCCTTCGCGCCACACCAGCGCCTCGTAGTGAATGTCGCCGTGAAGCGCGGCCACTGCGCGGGCGGCGCGATATTCGTTGACGAAGCCGAGCCCCACGCTCAGCAGCATGATCGCGGCGATGATCACCGCGTCAGTCAGGCCCCCGGTCGCCGCCGACACCACAGCGGCGGCGAACAGGAGGATCAGCAACGGATTGCGTAGTTGCCCAAGGAGAATTCCGAACGCGGTGACCGACCGGGCGGGCAGCAGGTTCGGGCCGAATCTGTCCAGCCGCCCCGCGGCATCTGCCTCGTCAAGCCCGGCGTCGCAGCTCGCCAGCAGGCCAAAGACCTCGGCGAAGGGTCTGGAGGCCGCGTCCGACAGGGCCAGCGAAGCCACCTCCGGGCGGCCGGCCGCGGTGAGCGCGCTCATGCCGGCGCTCGGGACATCGTCACACCGCGACGTGGCTGGGCGGGTCCGACCACGTCCAATCGCGCACGTCGGGCGAGTCGTCGCCGACCTCACGAGTGTAGGCCCGGTGGCGCAGCCGCTCGTCGACCATCTGCTGGCGCAGAGCTGACGCGCGGGAGCCGAGGCTCGGGACGCGGTCGATCACGTCGATGACGAGATGGAAGCGATCCATGTCGTTGAGCATCAGCATGTCGAAGGGGGTCGTGGTGGTCCCCTCTTCCTTATAGCCGCGCACGTGGAAATTGGCGTGGTTGTGGCGACGATAGGTGAGACGGTGGATCAGCCACGGGTAGCCGTGGTAGGCGAAAATCACGGGCCGGTCGGGCGTGAACAGCGCGTCGAACTCGGGATCGGGTAGCCCGTGGGGGTGCTCGGTGTCGGGCTCCAAGCGCATCAGGTCGACCACGTTGACTACCCGCACCCGCAGTTGCGGGAGGTGCTCGGCGAGCAGCGCGGAAGCGGCGATTGTCTCCAGCGTGGGGATGTCGCCCGCACAGGCCATCACCACATCGGGCTCGCCCCCCTGGTCGTTGCCGGCCCAGTTCCAGATGCCCAGTCCGCGCGTGCAGTGCGCGACCGCCTCATCCATGCTCAGGTAGTCCAGGGAGGGCTGCTTGCCGGCCACGATCACGTTCACGTATCCGCGGCTGCGCAGGCAGTGATCGGCCACCGAGAGCAGGCAATTGGCATCGGGCGGGAAGTAGACCCGGACGATCTCGGCCTTCTTGTTCACCACGTGGTCGACGAACCCGGGGTCCTGATGGGAGAAGCCGTTGTGGTCTTGACGCCAGACGTGAGAGCTGAGCAGGTAATTGAGCGAGGCGATGGGTGCGCGCCATGGGATCTGCCGGGTGACCTTCAGCCATTTAGCGTGCTGGTTGAACATCGAGTCGATGATGTGGATGAACGCCTCGTAGCAGTTGAACAGTCCATGGCGGCCGGTCAGCAGGTAGCCCTCGAGCCAGCCCTCGCAGAGGTGCTCACTGAGCACCTCCATGACCCGCCCGTCGCGGGCCAGGTGATCGTCGGTCGGCAGTGTCTCTGCCTCCCACGCCCGGTCGGTGGCCTCGAACACGGCGCCGAGGCGGTTGGAGGCAGTCTCATCGGGCCCGAACAGCCGGAAGTTCGCGTGCCCGGCGTTGAGACGCATGACGTCGCGCAGGAATCCGCCGAGCACTCGCGTGGGCTCACTTGACGTCCGCGCCGGGCGGGGCACGTCAACCGCGTAGTCGCGGAAGTCAGGCAGCTCGAGGTCGCGCAGCAGGGTGCCGCCGTTGGCGTGAGGATTGGCGCCCATCCGGCGCTCACCGCCGGGCGCGAGGGCGGCCAGCTCCGGGCGAAGCGCGCCGGCAGCATCGAACAGGTCCTCCGGCCCGTAGGAGCGCATCCACTCCTCGAGCTGGGCGACATGCTCCGGATTGCTGGCCAGGTTCGCCAGGGGAACCTGATGGGAGCGAAACGAGCCCTCGGCCGGCAGGCCGTCCACCACCTTGGGACCCGTCCACCCCTTGGGGGTCCGCAGCACAATCATCGGCCACCGCGGACGCTCGGACAGCGCGCCCGTTCGAGCGGCGTGCTGGATCGCTTCGATCTCGGTGGCGATCTCATCGAGCGTCTCGGCCATCAGGGCGTGCATCGCGGTGGGATCCGATCCCGCTACGAAACGAGGGTCGTAGCCGTAGCCGGCCAGCAGCGAGCGCAGCTCGTCCTCGGGGATACGCGCCAGCACCGTCGGGTTGGCGATCTTGTAGCCGTTGAGGTGCAGGATCGGCAGCACTGCCCCATCCCGAGCCGGGTCAAGGAACTTATTTGAATGCCAGCTGGCCGCAAGCGGCCCCGTTTCGGCCTCGCCATCGCCGACCACGCAGCACACCAGCAACTCGGGATTATCAAAGGCAGCCCCGTAGGCGTGCAACAGCGCATATCCCAGCTCGCCACCCTCGTGGATCGACCCCGGCGTCTCGGGCGCGACGTGGCTGGGGATGCCGCCCGGGAACGAAAATTGGCGGAACAGCCGCCGCATGCCCTCGGCATCACGACCGATTCTCGGATAGACCTCGCTGTAGGTGCCCTCGAGATAGGTATTAGCGACCAGCCCGGGCCCGCCGTGACCAGGGCCGGTGACATACATGACGCTGAGGTCCCGGGCGCGGATAAGCCGGTTCAGATGGGCGTAGACGAAGTTCAGACCGGGCGTCGTGCCCCAATGGCCCAGCAGCCGCGGCTTGATGTGCTCCAGGCTCAGCGGCTCACGCAGCAACGGATTGGCCAGCAGATAGATCTGGCCCACCGAGAGATAGTTAGCCGCCCGCCAGTAGCGGTCAAGCAGATCCAGCTCACGCGTACTGGAGGACGGAGCCCCTCCGGGGCCTTGCGGGTCTGAGGACAGGAGTCGTCGCGACGAAGAGGGGTCGTTCATCGCTCGTGCCCGGCCTCGGCCATACGCCAGTTGGCGGTCTCGAACTCGATGTCCACCTGACCGGGCCGAAACACCCGCGACGCACCGAAGCCGGCGCTAAAGATCGCCAGCATGTCGTGATTCTCGGGCAGCACTTCGGCGAAGAACCGCGTGATCCGACGAGCCTCAGCCAGCTGCGCCAGCTCGATCAGCAGATGCGTTGCCAGCCCGAGGCGGTGCAGATCGTCGGCCACCTCCACCGCGACCTCCGCGCGCTCGGAACCGGGGACTCGGACATAGATCGCGTGGCCAACCACCCCGCGCCCGACCGCGAGGGCCAGAACGCCGTGATGGTCGCAGTCATCTCCCGCCGCGCCACGGTGCGCCTCAGCGCGAAGGTCCACGGCAGCGCTGAAAAACCGCAGACGTCGAGAACCCAGCGAGAGGCCGGCCAGGAACTCGAAGATCGCCGCTTCGTCCTGCACAGTCACCGCTCGGATCGATACGGCGAGCCGATTGCGCAGATGAAACTCCAGCGCCCGAGCGATCGATGCCTTCAGGGCCGAAGCCGGGAGGCGGCCGGCCGGAGTGGCCCCGGTGATCGCCACCGCGTCCCGGCTCACGACGCACCGCCAGCCGGCGGGAGCTCGGCCGAGTCCTCTCGGCGGTGGCGTGCTCGTGCGGCGGAAAACCCATCCGAGGCGGCGCGAGCAGGCTCGGAGCCGTCGTAGCAGAGCACGATCATGAGGTCACCTGACACGGCTCGTGCGTTCCTGCGAGCGATACATAGGCTCCTGACGGGTTCTGGGCCACGCTGACCGGTCGCGGTCAGATAGTCGACGCCGGCCGCGTTCTTGAGCCGGCGCTGCTGTGCCCGCCGGGGGATAAGGCGAAGCCGCAACCGACTCTACACCTTTGTCAGGCAGGCCCTCATCGCGCATCGGTTTCCCGTTCGCCCATGCGCTGGCGCTGGAGACCGACGACGTACTTGGGATCGGCAGCCGACGCGAACCCAGCTCGGAATACGGACCAGCGCAGGCAGATGGACCCGGCCAGGATCAGCATGCCGCCTCCGATTGCCGCTGACCTGCGGCGAGCGCCGAGACCGGCGATGGTCAGCGCTCCGGCGGTGGTCAGGGCCTTGGCCGCTCGGGCGTAGCGGCCGGCGTCACCCTGGTGGTAGGGCTCGCCGAGCTCACCCAGGCGATGCTCCATCGTATAGGTGGCCGCCTGCTCGATCGTCGCGCCGAGCACCGCCAGCCGACGGGCCGGACCCGCGTCGCCGAGCGGGGCTAGGACAGCGCCGGCCGCGCCGGCGCTGGCCACCGCCGAGCCCACGAACACGAACGGGAGCTCTCCAGCCGCCTCGTGCCACACCGGTATCGCCGTGTCGGCCAGCAGCACGGCGGTGTAGGACGCCAGCCCGTGCCCTAACAGGGCCGAGCCGGCCTTGCCCACCCGGCCGAGGCGCGGAAACCATCCGAACAGCTCCTCTGCCGCGGCCAGGCCGGTGGCCGTCCCGAATCCGCTCAGCACCCAGGAGCCCATGCTCATGGGCGAAGTGACCTTCAACAAGCGCAGCATGTTCAGAAATCGCTTGGGTCGCCCGAGGTCCTTGATCAGCAACACGGGGCTGATCCCGGCCCCGAGCAGCGCGACCAGCCACGCGCGTCGGGCCAGACGCCGGTTGCCCCGCGCTTCGGCAAGCCAGGCCAGGGGTGCGGAGGCGCCGGCCAGGCCGCCAACGAACAGATACCACGCGATCTCTCCACTCCACACGGGTGCCTTGACGATCGGCTGGCCGTAATAGGAGCGAGGCTCAGCCCGAGGCACCATCGAACGCTCACCAATACCCGCCCGGCGTTCTCCTCGGGGCGCGCCGCTGTCCCCCGGGGCCGGACGGCCGCTCCGCTGGCTCGATTCCCCGGTCATCGGCGGCCGCCCGCGAACGAGCTCAGCAAGCCCACGCCCATGACGCCGATCGCGAGCGCGGTGGCCTTGAGCATCCGCGGAAGGTCCCGAGTCGTGCTGGTCGGGTCGGGCGGCAGACCGTAGGTCTCGGGCTCATCGAGGAGCAGGAAGAACGCGCCGAAGCCACCCACCCCATCGGCGGGACTCTCGCCGTACAGACGAGCTTCTCCGACTCCGTCGGCCTGCAGCTTGCTGACCCGCTGGGCGGCGCGTCCGCGTAGCTCCTCCAGCGGGCCGAACTGGATCGAGTCGGTGGGGCAGGCCTTGGCGCAGGCCGGCTCCATGTCATCCTTGAGTCGGTCATAGCACAGGGTGCACTTCCAAACCCGGCCGTCGTCCTGGCGCTGATCGAGCACTCCGAACGGACAGGCGGGCACGCAATATCCGCAGCCGTTGCACACATCTTGCTGAACCACGACGGTGCCGAACTCAGTCCGGAACAACGCGCCGGTGGGGCACACTTCCAGGCAGGCGGCGCTGGTGCAGTGCTTGCACACATCTGAGCTCATCAGCCATCGCAGGCCCTCGCCATCGCGTTCTCCGGTGATGCCGTTCTCCTCGGCGATCTGCATGCGAGCGGCGGCGTCGACGAATGATTCGCTGGCACTCTCGACGGTGAGCGGCTTGCGTTGCTCGATGAACGCGACGTGCCGCCAGGTGTCGGCTCCGAGGTGCCCGGTGTTGTCGTAGGAGCGCCCGGTGAAGTTCAAGCCGTCCTCGGGCACCCCGTTCCACTCCTTGCAGGCCACCTCACAGGCTTTGCAACCGATACACACCGAGGTGTCGGTGAAGAAACCCATACGTGGTCGCGCCGGCTCCGGGTAGCTGGCCGGCCAGGAGGTCGTGGGCAGTTGATATCCACTCATCTCGAACCAGGCGATTGGGCGCGCTGTCGGTAGCCCGCGACCAATTCAGTCAGCGCGGGTCCGCGCGGGCGCCGACCGGGCACGATGTCGCAAGTCGCATCCTTGAACTCGGAGATGTGGACGTTTGAGTCCAGCACCACCGAGGTCAGGTCGTTGGCGGAGTCGCCCTTCGAATAGCCGGAGCGGCCCCAGTGATACGGCAGCCCGATCTGATGGATCGTTCGGTCGCCGATTCTGAGCGGGGCGATCCGTTCGGTGACCAGAACCCGCGCCTCGACCGCGCTGCGGGAGGTGATGATCGTGGCCCAGCCACCGTGCTCGAGGTGGCGCTCCTCGGCGAGCTCCGGGCTGACCTCGCAGAAGAACTCGGGCTGAAGCTCAGCCAGGTAGGGCAGCGTCCGCGACATCCCTCCCGCCGTGTGGTGCTCGGTCAGCCGGTAGGTGGTGAACACGAACGGAAACACCTCAGCGCCCGGCTCTCCGGCGGTGGGGTTGTAGCGGTTCTCCGGGCGTGAGAACTGCTGCCGAGTCGGATTGGCCTGCTGGGCATAGAGCGGATTGCCGACCGGCGACTCGTGCGGCTCGTAATGCGCCGGGAACGGCCCGTCGGTCAGACCGCTGGATGCGAACAGCCAGCCTCGACCATCCGCCTGCATCACGAACGGCTTGTCCCCACGCAGCGCGTCCTCGGCCTCCGCGTCATCCTCTGGCACATAGTCGGGCGCCATCGTCACCTTGAAGTCGGGAACGTCCTCGCCCGTCCATTTCTGTTGCTCGGAGTCCCACCAGACATATCGCTTGCGCTCAGACCAGGGGTTGCCGTCGGGATCAGCCGACGCCCGGTTGTAGAGGATGCGCCGGTTCATAGGCCAGGCCCATCCCCACTCGGGCGCGACCCATGTCTGCTCGGCCCCGGGCTTGCGACGATCAGCCTGGTTGACCTCGTTGGCGTAGGCACCGCAGTAGATCCAGCAGCCCGAGCTCGTCGACCCGTCCGCTTTCAGCGCCGTGTAACCGTCGAGCGCTTCGTCCTTGCTCAGGTCAACGCCGGAGATCTCGCGCAGGACCGCGTCGGCCTTCGGGTCTTGGTGCTCCCCCTCGGTCGGGTAGTCCCAGGTCAGGTCGAGAACCGCTCGGTCACGAGCCTCGGTGGTGCCGGCCAGCTTCTCCCGCACCAGGCGACCGAGGTGGAACATGAACCAGAGCTCCGACCGGCAGTCCTCCGGGGGTTCGATTGCCCTTCGATGCCACTGGAGCAGGCGCTGGGTGTTGGTGAACGAGCCGTCCTTCTCGGTGTGGGCAGCGGCCGGCAGGAAGAACACCTCGGCGCCGATCTCCTCGGTCTTGAGCTCCCCGCTTTCGATCTCGGGCGAGTCGTGCCAGAACTCAGCGGTTTCGATCATGGCCAGGTCTCGGACCACCATCCAGTCGACCTTGGCCATGGCCAGACGCTGAAGCTTGCCATTGGCCGAGCCCACGGCCGGGTTCTCGCCCATGACGAAGAACCCGCGGAGCTTGCCGTCGAGCATGTCCAGCATCGACCGATAGGTCGAGTGATCCCCGGTGATCCGAGGCAGGTGACCGAAGCAGAAGTCGTTCTCGGCCGTCGCCGCATCCCCCCACCAGGCCTTCAGCAGCGAGACCGTGTACTCCCGGGTGTGGCCCCAGAACCCTGCGTTCGGCGCGTGCTCCTCAACGTATCGATCGAGGTCGCGATTGTCGGGGTGGGGCATCGGCAGATAGCCGGGCAGGATGTTGTAAAGGGTGGGAATGTCGGTCGACCCCTGGATGCTCGCGTGTCCCCGCAACGCCAGAATCCCGCCGCCGGGACGACCGATGTTGCCCAGCAGCAATTGCAGGATCGATGCCGTGCGGATGTACTGCGCCCCGACCGTGTGCTGAGTCCAGCCGACCGAATAGACGAACGCCGTGGTGCGCTCCCGGCCGGAATTAGCGCACACCGACTCCGCGACCTCGATGAACCCTTTCTCCGGGATCCCGCAGACTTGTTGCACCATCTCCGGCGTGTAACGGCTGAAGTGACGCTTGAGCAGCTGAAAGACGCAACGGTGATCCTGGAGGGTGGGATCGCGCTCCGGAGGCTCGCCATGTTCGAGAATTTCGCCACCATGGGCGCCGTGGGACTGCTCGCCGGACGTACTCGATTCTCCCCCGCCCTGCTCGCGCTGGCCCGCTGCGGCCGTGGGATCAGCTCCCTTATAGGCCCAGCTGCTCGTGTCGTAGCTGCCGGACTCGGGATTCCACCCCGAGAACAGGCCGTCTAGGTCCTCGGTGTCGACAAAATCGTCGCCGACCAGCACATCGGCGTTCGTGTACCTCTCGACGTATTCTCGAAACTCGCGGCCGTTGGCCAGGACGTAGTTGATCAGGCCGCCCAGGAACACGATGTCGCTCCCGGCCCGTAACGGAACGTGGAGGTCAGCCACGGCGCTCGTGCGGGTGAACCGGGGATCCACGTGGATGATCTTCGCCCCGCGCTGCTTGGCTTCCATCACCCATTGGAAGCCGACCGGATGGCACTCGGCCATGTTCGATCCTTCGATGACGATGCAGTCAGCGTTCTGGAGATCCTGCTGAAACCCGGTGGCGCCGCCGCGTCCGAATGAGGTTCCCAGACCGGGAACCGTCGAGGAATGTCATATCCGCGCCTGGTTCTCGATCTGCACCGCCCCCATCGCCGAGAAGAATTTCTTGATCAGGTAGTTCTCCTCGTTGTCCAGGGTCGCTCCCCCCAGATGCGCGAAGCCCATGGTGCGGTTGAGCTGGCGTCCCTGCTCGTCCTCGCCCTCCCAGCCCGCGTCCCGAGCGGCGATAACCCGATCGGCGATCATGTCCATCGCCCGTTCCAGGGGCAGCTCCTGCCACTCCGTCCCGTACGGAGGCCGGTACTTGACCCTCAGTTGACGCGCGGGGCTGGTCACCAGCTGCTTCGACGCTGAGCCCTTCGGGCACAGACGCCCGCGCGATATCGGCGAATCGGCATCGCCCTCGATCTGGGTGATCTGGCCATCCCGGACATAGACGTCCTGGCCGCACCCCACCGCGCAGAAGGGACAGATCGACTTGACCACCTTGTCCGCGATCTCGGTCCGCGGGCGCAGCTCCGCGGAACGCCGTGACTGGGCGGCCTTTCCCAGACCGAAACGGTCACCCGTGGCCTGCTTGACCAGGGGCAGGGAGCCGATCAGCTTCAAGCG
>JALYXK010000047.1 GCA_030947145.1 Actinomycetota bacterium | reverse complement strand
TCGACGGCTCGTTCATGAACTTCGCCTACGGCTGGGCGCTCTCCAAGCCCGTCCGCAAGGTCTTCTACAACATCACCATCACCGGGCTGTCGGTGGCGATCGCGCTGGTGATCGGCACGATCGAGCTAGGCGGCCTCCTCGCTTCCCAGCTCAACCTCGGCGGGGGGTTCTGGAACTGGTTCGAGCACATCAACATCAACGTGCTGGGCTTCGTGATCGTCGGGCTGTTCATCGCCACCTGGGCGATCGCGCTCGCCGTGTGGCGCTTCGGGCGCATCGAGGAGCGCTGGAGCGCGCACCTGAAGCCGGCCCGCGGCGCGTGAAGCCTCAAGCCGGCTGACCTCGCTCGGCTGCTTCGGCGATCGCGTCGCGCAGCGCTTGCGCAAAGGGCAGGGGCGAGAAGTCGAACAGGCTCATGCCCGAGGGGTCGGTGACCGTGGTGTCGGTGGATAGTCCTTCGATCAAAGGCCGAGCCACCCCCGCGTCCACGGGGGTGATCAGCCCGATCCAGTGCGAGGAGAGCCAGGGCGTGAGCAGCGGCACCGGGATCCGCGGACGACGCCGCAGGCCCAGGGCGTCAGCCATCAGATCGAGCATCTTGCCGTAGGTGAGGATCTCGGCCGATCCGATCTGGATCTCCCGCGATCGCGTCGGCGCGATCCGCGGAGCGTCGATCAGATAGCGCAGCACGTCGGCGATGCCGATCGCCTGCGTCGGCGTGTCCAGCCACGAGGGAGCGAGCATCAGCGGCAGCCGCTCCACCAGCGAGCGAAGCGTGCGGTAGCTCTCGGACCCGGCGCCGACCACCATTCCGGCGCGAAACCAGGTCAGCGACGGTCCCTCGTCGCGTAGGATCTCGCCGACGCGGAGCCGCGAGCGCAGGTGCTGGGAACCCGGGCGATCGCCCAAGCCCCCGAGATACACGGTCTGCCCGATCCCGGCGGCGGTGGCGAAACGGGCGAAGTTCGAAGCGGCCGCGGCGTCGCGGCGCTCGTAGTCGGCATCGCCTCCCCGGCCCATCGAGTGCACGAGGTAGTAGGCGGTGTCGTATTCAGCCGGCACCGCCTCCAGCGACCCGGGATCGAGCATGTCGCCCCGATGGACAGTGACCGCGGCGTCGAAGCTGACCCGGCTTGGGTCGCGCACGAGGCAGCCCACCGTCTCACCGGCCGCGCGGAGTCCGCGCACCAGCCGGCTGCCGACATAACCGGACGCCCCGGTGACAAGTGCGCGAGCCATGAAGTCCGGGCCGAGGATACGCCGCGCCACCGGGGCTAGGCGGAGCGCCTCCTAGTCTGAGCCGCTGCCCCCGGCCTCGCTGAGATGACGGGCGAGCGAGTCCGGGGCGGGATCGTCGGCCGGCTGCTCCCGGGCGGTCAAGTCCGCCGCGGCCTGGCGAATCGGCTCTTCGCCCCCCTCCCGGTCCAGCCCCAGCTCGGTGAACCGCAGCATCCGCCGGTTCGTGCTGTGCAGGAACACGCGCCGCTCGTGAGCTCCGAAGAGACGGAATCCGAGCCAGACGATCGGGTTTCGGATCGAAGCGCGTCGCGAGACCGCGTGGACGCGGAACTCAACCTCCCCACTGTCGAGCCATTTCCACACCTCCCAGGCCATCTGCCCCATCTCGACGTGGCCCTCGAGGGTCCGGTAATTCCACCCCCACACGCGGGCCGATCGCGAGCCGAACGACCGGGTCTCGTCGAACACCTCGCCGACGCGAACGCCGACGTAGATGTCCACGCGGCCGAGCGCGCGCAGACGCAGCAGCATATTGCGGCCGGCCAGCGGCGCATCGGGGTCGTAGTAGGCGCGCACGACCGAGGGATCGGCGAACTCGTATCCGCGGATCAGACGCCGGGCGATCTCCCAGCTGCCGCCCGGGACCGGGGCCCCCGGGGGCTCGCCCGGCAGGGGTTGGCAGCGGTCGTCGAGCGCCCAGCCCTCGGGGAGCGCAGACGCCCGCACGCAGGCGAGGTCGAAGTTGATCGGCTTGCCGGCCAGCGCCTGGAGCCGGCGGCGGATCTGCGGCGAGCCGATCGCCTCGTCGCCGGCCATCAGGCCCTCTCCTCGACGCGCCGCGTCTCGATCGTCACGCCGCCATCCATCCGGCCACCGGCCAGCGCGACGGCGCCCTCCAGAAACGAGATCCACATGTGGGCCTGGACCTCTTTGGCCATCCGCAGCCGGTGGTACATCAGGTTCGAAAGCCGGTCCCCGCTGCGCGCCCACGACTCGATCTCGAACCGCAGCGGATCGCCGTCTCGGGCTCGGAATTCGATCTGACCCGCCTCCAGATGGCCCTCGAGAGTCGCGAGCCGGAACGAGCGGGGGGCGGTCTCGATCACCCGTACCGGGCCGTCCCACGGACCGGGCATGCGCACGACGTACTCGTCCCCGGGCGACATCCGGCCCGTTTCGCCGAGCACCTTCTCGAACCGGGCGAACGTGGTCGGAGCCGCCTCGTTGAGATCGCTGGTCAGCCGTTCCAGCAGCTCGCGCGCCGTGAGCTCGGTATCGCGGATTCCGGTGCTGTAGCGGCGATGGAACAGCGGGCCATGTCCGGCCTGCGTCCCCTGGACCTGCTGATGGTCGACGGTGTCGGGAAGCGCGGGCGGCAGATGCGGCTCGATGTCGGAGTCCAGCAACTCGCGCCGGTGCATCGGGGTCGAGCGCCACATGTAGTCCCACGAGGTGAGCGCAATGCCCACCGGCCAGGTCAGCGCCGTGAGCCAGCGGCGGGTGAACGGTGGGCGTCGAGGCATCTCTCGACGCTACCCGCCGGCGCGCGCGGCAATCCGCCGGGCTAGCATCCGATCATGCTGACGAAGTACCTTCACCGGGCCGGAGTCCGCACCTGGCAAATGCAGATTCTCGCGATGGGGTCGGTGGGTCTCTGCATCGGCCTCTGGATCCGGGCCAAGACGGTCGACCAGGACGAGCGCGGCAACGCGGAGCGCCGGGCCCTGTTCGTCGGGCTGTGGCCGCCCACGATCTGGTTGATCGGGGAATCGCTCCAGCGCTACGAGTAGCGCCTACGCCGGGATGATCGTCGCGGTGGCCGCCGAGAGCCCCGTCAACGTCGGCGGTGGCGTCGTACTCGAGGTCGGGCCCGGCGAGGGCGGCGTCGAGGGAGTCGCGCTCACCGAGGTCGGCGGCGGCGGCGTCCCCGGGGCCGATCCGATGGGCGTGGTTCCGGCACCCGGCGACGGCGGCTGAGCCGGCGCGCCCGGCACTGTCGCCGTTCCCGGCGTGGGCGTGGTGCCCGGCGTCGTCGTTGCCCCCGGCGTCGTCGTTGCCCCCGGCGTCGTCGTTGTCCCGGGCGGCGTTGCGGGAACCGCGGCCCCTCCGCGGCCGCTCGGACCGGTCGAGCCTGACGAAACCGCCGGATCGGCCGTGGCGTCTGTGGCGTCGGTCACGTGCGTCGCAGTCTTCGTCAGCATCGACACCACCGTCTGGCTACGGGATCGCCCGGCCTTGGCGCGCACGGGAGGCTTGGCGGGAGCCGGCACCGCCGCGACGGCCGGCCTTGTGGTCTTCTCCGCTGCCGAGGCTTGCGGATTCGCCCCCGGTGCGGCCGGGCGTGCGGACGCGCGGGGCCGGCGCGGGCCGGGATCAAGAATCGCCGCGTAGGCGGTGGGCGCCGGCGCGGTGGCGGCCTCGCGGTAGATCGAATGCGCCGATCGGAGGTTGGGCCGGGCCGGCTTGGTGGCGGAGGTGTCGACCACCACGGCTCCGGCGACGCCGAGCGCCGCGGCGGTGAGCCCCACCGCGGCCTTGCCGGCCAGGCCGCCGATTCCGGCCGAGATCAGCCCGGCCGTCGATCCCCCGAGCAGGGAGGGCCCGGCGGCGGCGCCCGCCCCGGCGGCGGTCGCCGATCCCGCGCGGGCGGAATGGACCAGCGGCGAGGAGGAAAGCTTCTTCAGCAAAAGCACGGGAGCCAGAGGCAGCCATACCCGCACCCCCAAGAGGCCGTGCTCGGGCTCGCGGAGCTCTGAGCATCGCTCGCACGAGACGATGTGTCGGCGCACGACTCGGCTGGGACGCTCGCGCAACCCCGCGTGGACCTCGTCGAATTCGGCGTGCGCCTCCTCGCAGGAGAGCGAGCGGGCCTCGGCGCTCTCGGCCAGCGAGCGTCGGGCGCGAATCAGCAGCGATTTGACGCTGGGGATCGTCTTGTCCAGCACTTCGGCGATCTGCTCATAGGACAGAGCCTCCATCTCCCGTAGCAGTAGCGCGCTCCGCTGTGATTCGGGCAGCGCCTGGATGTCGCCGACGAGCTGCCATAGATCCTCGCGTCGCTGAGCCATCTCGGAGGTGCTGGGCCCGTGCTCGGAGAAGTGGTCCTCGATCGAGTCGACCCCGATCGCGCTGATCCGCCGGAGGTGGTTGAGGCAGCGGTTGCGGGCGATCCGGTACAGCCACGGCCTGACCCGGATCGTCCGGTCGTCGGCCATCATCGCCTTGAAGGCAGAGGCAAACACCTCTTGCAGCACGTCTTCCGCGTCCTCGCGTGAGCGCAGCAGATGCCGGCAGAACGCCAGCAGCCGGGCTTCGTAGCGACTCACCAGCGCGCCGAACGCGGCGTGATTGCCGCGTCGCACCAGGGTGACGAGACGCTCGTCGGACTGCATCCGCAGCAGCGGCGTGCGGTTGCGCACGCCCCCACCCACGCGGAGGTGCTGTTTGATCGCTGATGCCTCCATCAGGCACACAGACTGGTCGAGCGCGACAAGTCCTTCCCTTCTCTTTCTCTGAGCCTACGGGGTTAGCTGTCGGGCTCGCGCTGAAAGAGTCGCGCTACGCCGTGAGTCCGGCGATTCGCCCCTCGGGTCGTTCGACCCAGTGGTTCCCCCGCTCCCCACGCTTGCACCGCGGAGACTCGGCTGAACGTATATCGACGACTGATCTTAACGAAGCCTCCGGATCTACGCGACCGGCAACCGAGCCGGGGCGAATTCGTTCAAGCGCCCAACCCGGGACGGGAAGCGGCGTTCCTACCTGGAGAACACACTTCTGACGAAATCGAAGCGGAGGGCTGTATCGGGGGATGTCAACCCTAACGCCGCCGGTACCCACATCTCCCGCGGTCGCGGGAGACACAGCCGGGCTCTTCCTGCGCTGGCATGAGCACCGCGATCAGCGCTCCCGTGATGCGTTGATCGAACGCTTCCTGCCATTGGCCCAGCGGCTCGCCCGCCGCTACGTCTCCTCGGGCGAGCCCTACGAGGATCTCGTTCAGATCGCCAGTCTCGGCCTGGTCAAGGCCGTCGAGCGGTTCGACCCGGAGCGGGGCTACGCGTTCTCGACGTTCGCCGTGCCGACGATCGTCGGCGAGCTCAAGCGCTACTTCCGCGATGCCGCCTGGTCGGTGCACGTCGACCGGGGGGCCAAGGATCGCGCGCGCCAGACCGCGAACGCCCAGCACGCGATCACCGCCCGAAGCGGGCGAGCTCCGACGGTGCGCGAACTTGCGCAGTACCTGGAGCGCAGCGAGGAGGAAGTGCTGGAGGCGCTGCAGACGATCGACGCCTACGACACCATCTCGCTGGACGCCCCGGCGCAGTTGGGGGACGAGGGCTCCGCCAGCCGGATCGACACACTGGGCGGCCACGACGAGCGCCTCGAGCTCGTCGACGACGCCACGACGCTGTTCGCGGCGGCCAAGCACCTACCGAAGCGCGAGCGTCAGGTGCTGCTTCTGCGCTTCGCCGAGGACCTACCCCAGACCGAGATCGCGCGGCGCATCGGAGTCTCGCAGATGCACGTCTCGCGGCTTCTGCGCAATGCCTTGAAGCGGCTGCGCGAGCTCACCGCGGAGGGCTGACCCCGGACGCCGGCTCCCGGGCCGGAGGCCGACGGTCGAGCATCAGCAAGCTCAGCATCTCGCCATCGCGCGCGCGCTCGATGTCGAGCCCGTCGACCAGCCGTTGCAGCGGCGCGAGCAGGTGCCCGGCCACCCCGGGACCGGCGCCGTAGGCGGATCGCAGATGGGTCGCGCTGCCGGTGGGCAGCGGTCCGATCGTCAGCTCGAGCCGCCGCTCGAGCACGACCACGGAGAAGCCCACGCCGCCCTCAGGCGCCGTCTCCACAACCTGGGCGGCGACCGCGTCGGTGACCAGCGCGAGATCCGAGTGGCGGTCGACGGTGAACTGCGCGCGGACGGCGATCACGGAGCAGACACGGCTGAGCACCCCGGACAGCAGCGAGCTCGGCGAGACAAATGCCACCACGTCACCGCTCAGCGATTCGTGAGCGAAGTCACCCCTCAGGCCGCGCTTGGTCGCGTTTGCGCCGCTCCGCGGGCCTGGCCCGGCCCGGGCGCCGCCGCCGGTGAAGGCCATCCGCACCTCGGTCCCCTTCCCCTCGACGCTCAAGAACTCGGCGCGATCGGCGAGCGCGCTGATCAGTGGTATCCCGACCCGCATCCGCTCCTGACCAACGGTGAGCGAGCGGAGCCCGACTCCGCGGTCGGCCACCGCCACACGGATTTCCCCGGCGTTGAGGGCGACGTCGACGAGCAGCGGACCGGGCTTCTCGCCATAGGCGTGGAGGACCACGTTGTTGCACGCCTCGCTGACCGCGGTCCGCAGATCATCGAGCAGCTCGCGGCCGAGGCCGACCGATTCCCCCGCGCCGGAGAGCACCGCCCGCACGCAGGCCACGGAGTCGGGGCGGCTTTCGAGCTTGAGGCTGACGGTGGCGGGGGTCCGCGCCAGGAACAACAACGTGCCCCAAGTGTTTGCTCATCCGGGGGGTGCACTACGCATCATTTGTCACATGCCCAACAGCCCAACATTCGGCTGGACGGCCGGTATCAGGACGCGAGGTCGTAGGCCGCCGGGTCGAACCGCCGCGTCCGCCGGCGAAACCCGGCCGCGAAACCCGGATAGATCGCGAAGTTGCGACCATCGGCATCGGTGTAGTAGGCCTTGCAGCCGCCGTCGGTCCAGACGCTGCCCTCGCTGCGGCGGTCGACCTCGCCGACGAACCGCTCGAGCGCGGCCGGCTTGACCTCGATCCGCTTGAGGCCGCCGGCATCCATCGCCTTGAGCGCCTGGATCACGTAGTTGCTCTGGGACTCCAGCGTGAAGATCACCGAGTTGATCCCGATCGCGTTGGGGCCGAGCAGGATGAACATGTTGGGGAACCCGGGAACCGTGGTCCCGAGGTACGCCCGCGGGGACTGATTCCAGACGTCGCCCAGTGTCTGGCCCTCGGCGCCCAAGATCCGGTTGACCAACAGCGCCCGGCTGTAGCGGTAGCCGACCGCGGTGATGATCGTGTCGATCTCGTGCCGCCGGCCTTGGCCGGTCACGATCGCCCGCCCGTCGACGTGGGCGATCCCGTCGGTCTCGACCTCGACATTGTCCTGGGCCAGCGCCGGGTAATACGTGTTCGAGAGGACCGGGCGCTTACAACCGAAGCGGTAGTGCGGCATCAGCTTCTCGCGCAGCTCGGGGTCCTTGATCTGGCGGCGCAGGTGCGCGCGGCCGAGCGCCTCGATTGGCGCGATCAGCTCGGCCCGGCCCCGGAACCCAAATCCGGTCGCCTCGGACAGCGCGAAGAACAGGTTGCGCTGGATGTCCTGCGCCTGGGGAACCAGCCGATAGAGCAGGCGCTCGACTCCGGGCACCCGCCGGTCGAAATGCGGGATCACCCACGGCGGGGTGCGCTGGAATACGACCAGCCGCTGTACCTCGGGCTGGATCCGGGGGACGAACTGCGCGGCCGCCGGGCCCGTCCCGATCACCGCCACCCGCTCCCCGCGCAGGTCGTGCTCGTGATCCCACCGCGCCGAGTGGAAGCGGTGCCCGACGAACGTCTCCAGACCCGTGATCTCGGGCTCGTCGGGCTCCGCCGTCGCGCCGATCGCCGAGACGAGCACGTCGCAGGTCATCTCGCCGGAGTCGGTGCGGACCCGCCAACGCCCGGCGTCCTGCACCCAGCCACTCTGCTCCATCTCGCAGCCGAGGCGGATGTGCGGGGTGACGCCGTACTCGTCGGCGATTCGCCGAACGTAGGCGAGAATCTCCTCCTGCCGGGGAAACAGCCGCGACCAGCCCGGGTTCCGCGCGAACGAGTACGAGTACAGGTGGGTCGGGATGTCGCATCCACAGCCCGGATAAGTGTGCTCGAACCAGGTCCCGCCCACCGACTGGTTGCGCTCGAGGATCACGAAGTCGCCGATCCCGCGTTCCAGCAGACGCACCCCCATCCCGACGCCGGCGAACCCGGCGCCGATGATCACTACGCGATGGTGCTCGGTCTGCGGGGGCCGCGATCGGCGCTTGGGGGTCGGTGTGGTCGTGCTCATCGTTTCTCCTTGTCGGCGTCGCCGGGCTCAGCCGAACGAGACGCGGGTCAGCAGGCCGTGGACCGGACCGGGGACGAAGGGCAGCAGCCGGTAGGCGAGCTCTGATTCGAGGCCCACCGGGACCACCGCGTGGTTGTGCTCGACGGCCCGGACGATCGCCTTGGCGACCAGGTCCGGTGAGTGGCCGAAGCTGAACGCCCTGGCGATTCGCTGCTTCTGGCCCGAAAGATCTCCGTACATGCGCGTGTGCGAGTGGATCGGCGTGTTGATCACCCCCGGGCAGATCACGCTGACCCCTACCCCGTGGCCCGCCCAATCCGCGCGCAGGCAGCGCGACAGCGCCAGCACCGCCGCCTTCGACGCGCAGTAGGCGGCCATCTGGCCGTTGTGGATGTAGGCGGCGCCGGAGGCGACGTTGACGACGTGACCGCGGCCCCGCTGCACCATCGCCGCGCCGAAGGCATGGCAGCCGTAGGCCACGCCGTCGAGATTGATCCCGCGCAGCCAGTCCCAGTCTTCGACGCTGGCCTGCAGGAACGGTCCGCCGATCCCCACGCCGGCGTTGTTGACCAGCACGTCGACGGGTCCGTGCTCGGACCCGACCGTGGCCGCCAACTCGTCCACCGCGCCGGAGTCGGCCACGTCGCAGAGGTAGGCGTACGCCGCCCGCGCTCCGACCTGCTCGCACGCCTGCGCCGTCGCCTGTGCGCTATCCCCGTCGATGTCGACGGCCACTACGTCGGCGCCGGCTCGCGCGCAGCGCAGCGCCGTGGCCGCGCCGATGCCGCTGCCGGCACCGGTGATCACCACCAGCGCGTCCTTGATGCGAACCCGGCTCATGCCGCCGCCGCCGCCGCCGTCGCCGAGGCCGGGGGCCGGCGCCGGGCGACCATCTTCAGTCCGTAGCGAGGCCGCAGCGTCAGCGTCGCCTCGGGCTCGACCGGATGCCCGGGTACGAGGTCGTAGACGAAGTGCCGGCTCATCATGGCGGTGATCAGCGTCGCCTCGATCAGGGCGAAGCTCGAGCCAATGCAGATCCGCCGGCCGCCGCCGAACGGCAGGTAGGCCGAGCGGTGGTGGGAGCGGATGTTCTCGGGCATGAACCGGCTCGGGTCGAACGCCTCGGGATCGGGCCAGAAGCGGGGATCGTGGTGCAGGCTGTCGATCGGGATCAGCACGGTCGCTGCCTTGGGGATGCGGTGGCCGTCGATCACGTCGTCCTGGACGCACTTGCGCGGCATCACCCAGGCGGGCGAGAACATGCGCATCGCCTCCTGGAAGCACGCGGTCGTCCACGACAGCCGGGCGACGTCGGCGAACGCCGGGCGGCCGTCGCCGAGCACCTCGTCGACCTCGGCCAGCATCCGGTCGCGGGCCTCGGGGTTGAGCGCCAGCAGGTACCACATCCACGACAGCGCGTTGGCCGTGGTCTCATGACCGGCCAGCAAGAACGTGGCCGCCTCGTCGCGGACCCGCCGCAGCGGCAGCGGCTCGCCGTCCTCGGTTCGCACCGAGAGCAGCAGGCCGAGCATGTCCTGCGCATCCGTGGGATGCTCCTGGCGGTCGTGGATCACGTCCCAGACCATCTGGTCGATGGTGCGCATGATCGTGTGCAGGCCACCCAGCGGCGGCGGCAGCAGCGGCGCGCGGTCGATGGCGGCGGCGCAGCCGCGCACCAGCCAGACCGGCGGATTGGCCACCAGCATCAGGCGCGTGGCGATCTCCGCCGCGCGGAGGCCCGCGGTCACCGTCGGCCCGATCCGGCGGGCCAGACCGGCCATTCCGTGGCCGAACAGCGCCGAGCCGACCACGTCGAGCGTGAGCTCGGTCATGCCGGCGGTCATGTCGACGTCGATCCGCGCCGAGCCGTCGTCGAGGCGGGCCATGAACGAGCCGATCGGATCGACCATCAGGTCGAACAGCCTGGTCAGGTGGCGCTTGGCCAGCACCGGGTTGAGGATCATCCGGTGCCGGCGCCAGGACTCGTCCTCGTCGGTGAACAGGCTCAGCCCGACCACGGTGCGCAGCAGCTCGTACTCGATCGACTTGTGGTAGCGGTCGACCGCTCCGTGGAGTACGTGATCGACGTAGTCGGGATGCTTGAGCACGAACGCGGTCCGGCCGCGCAGCGAGAAGGTGGCGATGTCGGCCCCCTCGATCCCGCGGACGATCATGCCCTCGCGCTGCAGCCCGTGGGTGAGCGTCTCGCGCGCCACCCGATAGCCGCGCATGCGCGGGGTCCCGGCCCGCCCGATCGTCGTGGTCATACGAGAACCTCCGTCGCGTAGTCGTACCGGCCGCCGAAGAACTCCTGCTCCGCTGCACCCAGCTCGGTTGCCGGAGGGTCTCCGAGCAGCCACTCGCGGGCGATGTCGAGGTACGTACCGGTAGCCCGCAGCTGACCGACCAGCCCGATCAGCAACATCACCCCGCGCATCAACACGAAGTGCTCGGCCGGGAGGGCCAGCGCGTCGAACCCGTCCAGTCGCCGCATCTCGGTGTAGGCCCGCATCATCCCCGCGGTCATCGAGGCGTCGACGGTCACCGGCTGGTCGGTCAGCAGCCAGCCGAAGATCGCCTGATAGCTATCCAAGAACGGCTCGGCCAGCTTGGAGTCCGGCGGCAGCGCGCCCAGTCCGGCGATCACCTCAAACAGCTTTCCGGCATCGCCGTCGTAGGTGGCCCGGGTGGAGGCGTACAGCTGCTTGATCTCGGCGTCGGAGAGCCGCTTGAAGAAGCCGAAGTCGATAAAGGCGACGCGGCCGTCATCGAGGAACAGCGAATTGCCCGGGTGGGGGTCGCCGTTGAGCAGGCGGTGGCGCAGC
>JALYXK010000043.1 GCA_030947145.1 Actinomycetota bacterium | reverse complement strand
GGTGAAGGTCAGGCAGTCGAAGATCAGCACCTCGGGATCGAGGCCGTGCTCGTCGCAGCACAGGTCCCGGATCCGCTGGGCGATCTCGAGCTTGCGCTGCGCGGTCTTGGCCATCCCGACCTCGTCGATGGTCAGCGCGATCAATCCGGCGCCGTGCGCCTTGGCCAGCGGCACGACTCGATCGAGCTTGTCGCGTCCGGCCTCGAGGTTGACCGAGTTGACGATCGCCCGGCCGGGGATCTGCGCCAGCGCCGTCTCGATCACTTCGGGCTCGGTGGAGTCGATCTGAATTGGCGCGGGCTGGGTCAGGGAGATCCGCTTGACCACCCGGCGCATCTGCTCGCCCTCGTCCTGGCGCTCGGTCAGCGCCACGCAGACGTCGAGCACGTGCGCGCCGCCGGCGACCTGATCCTCGGCGATCGTCTCCAGCGAGTCGTAATCGTTGGCCAGCAGCAGCTCCTTGGCCCTGCGCGAGCCCTGCGAGTTGACCCGCTCGCCGACCAGCGTGGGGCGCGGATCCTGCCCCAGCGGCGTCGCGGCGATCATCGAGCTCATGTGCGGGGGTCGGCGCGCCGGCCGGGGGGCGGGCGGCGGGGCATTCCGTCCCCCCACGCGCTGCACCAGCGCGCGGATGTGCTCCGGGGTGGTGCCGCAGCAGCCGCCGACGATCGAGACGCCGTAGCGCTCGACGAATTCGCCCAGCACCTCGGCCAGCGGCCCCGGCTCCTGCGGGAAGATCGTCTCCCCGCCCGGACCCTGCAGCGGTAGACCGGCGTTGGGCAGGCAATGGACCGGAACCGGGCAGAATTCCCCCAGAAAGCGAATCGCGTCGCGCATGTCCTCGGGCCCGGTCGAGCAGTTCAGGCCGACCACGTCGACGTCGAGCGCCTCGAGCGTGGCCAGGGCGGCGCTGATGTCGGTGCCCAGCAACATCTTTCCGCCCTGGGGAAGCAGCGACACGCTGCACTGGATCGGCAGGCTGCGGTCCTCGAGCTTGAACGCCGCCCGGGCGCCGAACACGGCGGCCTTGACCTCGAGGATGTCCTGCGCGGTTTCGATGATGATCAGGTCTGCCCCGCCCTGGACCAGGCCGCGCGACTGCTCGGTGAAGATCTCGACCAGCTCGGGGAAGGTGATCTGGCCGAGTGTCGGGTCATCGCTGGCCGGGAGGAACCCGGTCGGCCCGATCGAGCCGGCCACGAATCGGTCCGGGCCGGCGGCGCGGCGGGCGATCTCAGCCGCCTTGACGTTGATCTCCAGCGTGTGATCCTCGAGTCCCCACTCTGAAAGCTTCAGCCGTGAGGCCTGGAACGTGTCGGTCTCCAGCACCTCGGCGCCGGCCTCGAGCATCGAGGCGTGGACGCCCTCGATCACATCGGGGCGGTTCAGGACCAGCGCCTCGTGACAGCGACCGGGGAGCCGGTAGTCCTCCTCGAGGCTGAGATCGAACTGCTCGAGCGTCGCTCCCATGCCGCCGTCGAAGATGATGATCCGGTCCCGCGTGGCTGCTAGGTAATCGCGCATGGACCTCCATGCTACCGAACCTTGACACGAGCGTGGCAAGGTTGGCGCTCAGCGTCTCACCAGCCTGGAGAGCACCACCTGCGAGCGGGTGCGCTGCACCATCCCGTGGCGCTGGAGCTCCATGATCAGCCGCTCGAGGTCCCCGTTGTCGTGGGTGCGCACGCGCGCGATTGCGTCGGCCTCGCCGGTCACGCTCCAGGCCTCGACCACCTCGGGATGGCCGCGCAGGGTCTCGCCGACCACATCCAGCAGCGTTCCCGGAGCGAAGAACAGCTCGATCAGCGCCTCCGTGTGGTCCCCGAGCGCGGCGTGGTCCAGAACCGCGGTGAAGCCGCGCAGCGCGCCGCGCTCGCGCAACCGGTCGACCCGGCGCTTGACCGCCGGCGCCGACAGCGCCACGTGGCGGGCGATGTCATCGTAGGTCCGCCGCCCGTCCTCGACGAGTAACGCAAGAATCTGGCGGTCCGAAGCGTCCATACGGAGATCTATTGCAGAGATTACATGGCTTTCGGCATCGACAGTCGCCGGGCGCGCAGCTAGTCTGGTCGAGATGACCGCCGCCAGAGTTCTGTTCGATGAGTTCCACAGCGAGGCCTGGACGATTCGCGAGTCGCTGGCCCGGGCGATGCAGCCTGCCCACCCGGCCGATTCCTCGCTGAGCCAGGCCGCCGCGGCGCTGGCGCAGCGCGACTTCGCCGTCTCGGCGAACTCGGAGTCGCCGCTGCTGGCCGAGACGCTGCGCGACTGCGACGTGCTGGTGATCGCTCATCCCTCCGAACCCGCCTGGGAGCGCACGACCGGCGCGGGCTCCCCCCGGCTCAGCGGCGAGGAGATCGAGGCGATCGAGGGGTTCGTGCGGGAGGGGGGCGGCCTGATCGTGCTCGGCGAGACCGAGCAGGAGAAGTACGGCAACAACCTCAACGAGCTGCTCGGGTGTTTCGGCATACACCTGGAGAACGACACCGTCCAGGACTACGAGCACAATTTCGGGGCGCCGAGCTGGATCCTGGCCGAGCTTGGGTCCGGCGGGCGGGGGCGCGGCGGGGACGTGCTGGCCGGCGTCGGCGCGGCGTGCCTGTATCGGGCCACGACGATCTCCACCAGCAATGGCGCCCGCGTCCTGGCCCGCGCGCACCCGAGCGCCTCGGCCCCCGGCGCCCCGCTGATCGCCACGACCGAGCACGGCGCCGGGCGCGTCGTCGTGCTGGCCGATTCGGATCTGTTCGGCGATGACTGCATCGGGGAGCTCGACCATCGGGCCCTGTGGCTGAACATCGCCTACTGGGCGGCCCGCTCGGACCGCTCAGCGGTCTCCGAGATCCGGATCGCCCGGGAGTGGGCGCTGCAGGAGGACCCCATTTGGGCGCGCCTGCGCGACCAGACCAACGCCCTGGCCGAACTCCAGGCCGGGGACGGCTCGCTGACCGGGGATCCCGCCGCCGCCACCGCACACGTCGAGCAGGTCGCGGACGCGCTGCGGTCGCTGGCGCCGCGCTTTCCAGACCAGCGCGGCTACATCGCCGACGCGATCGATGACCTGGACGACTGGGTCGCCGGCGGCTTCGGCAAGCCGGACTTCACCCGGGCGCTTCAGTCCTTCCGGCCCGAGCGCAGCCGTATCGACGGCGCCCGGCAGCTGGTCTTCTTCCCGATGTACAAGCAAAACGGCTCGCGCGATACGTGCTTTGAGGCGCTGATCATCCGTGTGCCGTGGCCGGACTGGATCGCCGAGCTCGAGCGCACGCGCTATGACAACCCCAAGTTCGTTCCGGTTCAGCTGCTGGCCGGCACCCGCGGCTACGACAGCGAGTGCGCGGTCCTGTTCCCCGAGACGGTCTCCGTTGTCGGGCGGCCAGTCAACCACTTTGGGGCGATCTTCTGCGACCGCGAGGCCGAGCGCCTGCGCCGCGTGGCCGGCGCCGCCGCCGACCTGCTGTCCCTGAACCTGCCCCCGGATTGTGCCCGGATGCTCCAGAGCCCGGAGATCTCCGAGCAGGCCTACATTCTCTGGGATCTGATCCATGACCGGACCCACAGCCACGGCGAGCTGCCGTTTGACCCGTTCATGATCCGCCAGCGCGCCCCGTACTGGATGTACGCGCTCGAGGAGCTGCGCTGCGATTTGACCGCGTTCACCCAGGCGCGCGAGCTCGAGCGCGGAGGACTGGCGTTTGCCCGCTACGTCCAGCAGGCGATCCTGCTCGACCGGCTGCTGCGCTTCCCGATCACCGGCTCGCGCGTGCGCAACTACGACGGGCTCGGCGGGCAGCTGCTGTTCGCTTACCTGCACCGTCACGGCTACTTGCACTGGGCCGACAACCAGCTGACGATCGGCTGGGAGCGGATCGCCGACGGCGTGGCCGATCTCCACGCCGAGGTGACCGAGCTCTACCGCGCCGGGATCGACCGCACCAAGCTGCAGCATTGGGCGGCGGCCCACGATCTCGTCGCCGCCAGCGTCCCGCCGGCAGGCCGCTCGAACTGGGTCGCCGGCCGTCGCGATCTCGACGACGGCGAGGATCCCCGGGGGTACGTCGACCTGGTGCTGGAGGACGAATTTCCGCTCTCGATCTTCTACTCGACGCTGAAGACTAAGCTCGCGGGGTGAGCCGCGCCATCAGCCGCGGGTTCGCCTCCGACAATGCCGCCGGCGTGCATCCGGCCGTGCTCGAGGCGATCGCCCGCGCCAACGCCGGACACGCCCGGGGCTACGGCCACGACCCACTGACCGGGCGCGTCGAGGCGCTGTTCGCCGAGCAGTTCGGGGCGGAGGCGAAGGTCTTCTTCGTGTGGGGCGGGACCGCGGCCAACGTGCTCGGGCTGCGCGCCTCCTGCCGCCCCTGGGAGGCGGTGATCTGCGCCGACACCGCGCATCTGAACGTCGACGAAGGCGGCGCCCCGGAGGCGATCGCCGGCGTCAAGCTGCTCTGCGCCCGCGGCGAGCACGGAAAGCTCACGCCGGAGTCGGTGGCCCCCCTTATCACCCGAGTCGGCGACGAGCACGCCGTCCAGCCGCGGGTCGTCTCAATTTCTCAGTGCACCGAGCTGGGCACCGTTTACACCGTCGCGGAGCTCGTCGCGCTCTCGGAGTTCGTGCACGACCATGGACTGCTGCTGCACATGGACGGCGCCCGGCTGAGCAACGCGGCGGCGGCGCTGGGCGTGACGCCGGCGACCGTGAGCGCCCAGGTCGGCGTCGACGTGCTGTCCTTCGGCGGGACCAAGGCCGGGCTGCTCGGCGCCGAGGCCGTCGTGGTGCTCGAGCCCAGGCTGGCCGAGGGCCTTCAGTTCCTGCGCAAGCAGTCGATGCAGCTGGCCTCGAAGATGCGGTTCCTGGCGGCGCAGTTCGAGGCGCTATTGACCGACGAGCTGTGGCGCACATGCGCGGCGCAGGCCAACGCGATGGCGGCCCGCCTGGCCGCCGCCGTCGGCGGCGTCCCGGGCCTCGAGATCACCCGCCCGGTGCAGACCAACGCGGTGTTCGCGACCCTCCCGGCGGCGGCCGCGGCGGCGCTGCAGGAGCGCTTCGCCTTCTACGTCTGGGACGAGCGCGTGGGAGAAGTCAGGTGGATGTGCTCCTGGGACACCACCGAGGCCGACGTCGACGCGTTCGCCGCTGCGGTGGCGCAGATGCTGGCTGGGTAGTGCGGGACGCGGGACGAAGGTCGCCTGCATCGATGAAGGAAGCGAGGGGCCTCGGGACGCTGGTATCCCTATATGAGACTTTCTTACCAACACCCTCCACGGGTGGGCCCCGGATCCCGGTGCAGGGGCGGGGCTGGCCATGGCCGGAGCATAGTCCCGGCTGTGCGAGGATCCGGGCGTGGGCCAGCTCGATGCGGTTGATCTGACACTGAAGCTCTCGGGCAAGCAGGGGCGCAAGCGACTGAAGCGGGCTCAGCGGCGGTTGCTGGAGCTCCGCCTGCAGGCCGGGGGGCAGCTCGGTGGCGGGCAGCTCGGCCCGCCGCTGGCGATCGTCTTCGAGGGTTGGGACGCCTCGGGCAAGGGCGGGGCGATCCGCCGCCTCACCGCGCCACTCGATGCGCGGCACGTGACCGTCACGCAGTTCGCCACGCCGAGCGAGCGGGAGAAGCGCCATCACTTCCTCTGGCGGTTCTCACCGGCGCTTCCGGGCTGGGGCGGGATGTCCGTGTTGGATCGAAGCTGGTACGGCCGGGTGCTCGTCGAGCGGGTCGAGGGTTTCGCGACCAAGGCGGAGTGGAGCCGCGCCTACGACCAGATCGTCGCGTTCGAGCGCGGCCTGTGCGAGGAGGGGATGGTGCTGGTGAAGTTCTGGATGCACTTGTCCGACCAGGAGCAGCTTCGCCGCTTTCAGGCCCGCGAGCACAACCCGCTGAAGAGCTGGAAGCTGACCGATGAGGACTGGCGCAATCGCGAGAAGCGCAAGCCGTACTTGCGGGCGGTGCAGGACATGCTGCGCCACACCGACCACCCGGCCGCGCCCTGGCACCTGATTGCGGGCGACAGCAAGCGCTACGCGCGGGTGGCGGTCATCGAGACGGTGATCGCTGCGCTCGAGCAGGGCCTGCGCGACGTCGGCCAGGAGCCGCTGGTGTTCGACGCCGACTAGTTCCGGGCAGAATGCAGGGTCATGAACGACGAGCGATTGAAGGCTGCGGAGGAGAAGATGCGCGCCGCGGATCAGCCCGAGGAGGCGATCCGCAACTTCCGTGACGCCGGCCGGCGCCTGGTCTCCGGCGAGTCGGTCCTGATGTCCAGTGCCGATCTCGAGCCGGCCCGCGACATCCCCGTGCTCGCTGATCTGCCGAGCTCCGATGAGGCCGCGGCGCTCGAGCAATTCGCCCTGATCAAGCTGAACGGCGGCCTGGCCACGACGATGGGGCTGCGCGCGCCGAAGTCGCTGCTGCCGGCGCGCGAGGGCCGTTCGTTCCTGGACATCATCATCGGCCAGACGCTGTCGCTGCGCCGCCAGTACGACGTCAGCCTGCCCCTGATCCTGATGAACAGCCAGGCCACCCAGGCGGCGACGGTGAAGGCACTGGCCGAGCATCCGGAGCTGAACGACGGTTTACCCACGGACTTCCTCCAGAGCATGATCCCCAAGCTCGACGCCGAGACCTTCGGGCCGGTCAGCTGGCCGGCCGACCCCAGCCTCGAATACTGCCCCCCCGGGCACGGCGACGTCTACGGCGCCCTACGGCGCTCGGGGATGCTCGCCGCGCTGCTGGAGCGCGGCTGCCGCTTCGCGATGATCTCCAACTCGGACAACCTCGGCGCGACCCTCGATCCGCGAATCGCCGCGTACGTCGCCGAGGAGGAGATTCCCTTCCTGATGGAGGTGGTCGAGGGGACCGAGGCCGAGCGCAAGGGCGGCCACATCGCGCGCCGGCGCGCCGACGGCCAGCTGGTGCTGCGCGAGAGCGCGCAGACCCCGACCGAGGACGAGGATTCCTTCCGCGACTATCGCCGCTGGCGCTACTACAACACCAACAACCTGTGGGTCGATCTGCGCGCGCTGTCCGACCTGCTCGAGGAGCGCGGCGGCGTGCTGCCCCTCCCGCTGATTGTCAACCGCAAGACCGTCGACCCACGCGACTCCTCCTCGACCCCGGTGCTCCAGCTCGAGAGCGCCATGGGCGCGGCGATCGAGAGCTTCCCCGAATCCCGCCTGCTCTGCGGTCCGCGTACCCGCTTCGTCCCGGTGAAGACCACCGACGATCTGCTGATTCTGCGCTCCGACGTCTACACCCTCACTCCGGAGATGCTGGTCGAACCGGTGCCCGAGCGCGGCGGCGAGCTGCCCTTCGTCGAGCTCGACAAGGGGTTCTATCGCCTGCTCGAGAAATTCGACCGGCGCTTTCCCGCCGGCGCCCCATCGTTGCGCGAGGCCTCGCGGCTGGTCGTCCACGGGGACGTGACCTTCGGACGCGGCGTGATCGTGCGGGGAGCCGTCGACTTCGAGACCGATCAGCCGATCACGCTGGCCGACGGGACCGTCCTCGGCGAGTAATGCCCGGACAGGAACTAGAGCGCAAGTTCGTGCTGAGCGCGATCCCGTTCGAGCTCTCGGCCTATCCGGCCAGCCAGATCCGGCAGGGATATCTGTCGATCGATCCGGTCGGCTCAGAGGTGCGGGTCCGCCGCCGAGGCGAGCGCTGCTCGCTGACGGTCAAGCGGGGGGCCGGCGTCGCCCGCGAGGAGGAGGAACTCGATCTCGACGAGGACGAGCTCGCGCGGCTCTGGCCGCTGACCGAGGGCCGTCGGGTGGAGAAGACCCGCTACGAGATTCCGGCCTCCGACGGCCTGGTGATCGAGCTCGACGTCTACGCGGGACCCCTGGAGGGCCTGATCACGGCGGAGATCGAGTTCGGCAGCGACGCCGAGGCCGAGCGCTTCCAGATGCCCCACTGGCTCGGCCGCGAGGTGACCGAGGATCCCGCCTACAAGAACCACAGGCTGGCCAGCGACGGCTTACCCGACTGAACACCTAAGCTGCTCATCAGTGGAGCAGGGAGCGATGGCCGAGGACTCGCGAATCACGATCGTGCTCGCCGACGACCACCTGGTCGTGCGCTCGGGACTCCGGATGCTGCTCGGGGCCGAGGAGGGCTTCGAGGTGGTGGCCGAGGCGAGCGATCTCGCCGAGGCCCGGCGACGGGTCAGCGCCTACCACCCCAGCGTGCTGATTCTCGACCTGAACATGCCCGGCGGCTCGAGCCTGGAGGCGATCCCCGGGATCAGGGAGTCCGCCCCTGACACCCAAATCGTCGTGCTGACGATGCAGAGCGATCCCGCGTTCGCCCGGGAGGCCCTGCGCTCGGGCGCGGTCGCCTACGTTCTCAAGGAGGCGGCGGACACGGAACTGGTCCAGGCGGTTCGTCTCGCCGCCCAGGGACGCACCTACCTCAATCCCGAGCTCGGCGCCCGTCTGGCCGTGGCGCCGCCGGAGCCGTCCGGCTCTCCGGACGCTCTCAGCGCCCGTGAGCTCGAGGTCCTGAAGCTGCTCGCCCTCGGGCACACCAACACCGAGATCGCCTCGCAGCTATTCCTCAGCGTCCGCACGATCGAGTCCCACCGCGCGCGCATCCAGCAGAAGACCGGCCGGATGAGCCGCGCCGACCTCGTCGCGTACACGCGTGATCATGGTCTGGCCTAGCGCCCCGAGCCAAGCGAGGGCGGGATCTCGTTGTGCTTGGCGTGGAGCTTGGCCGATTTCGGGACGAGTTCCTGGCGGGCGCCGCCGCTGGCCACCACGGCCTGCTGCCGCTTCTTCTTGATCACCCAGGTCACGTTAGCCTCCCGGTAGCGCAGCAGCGCGGTCCAGGTCGCGGTGCCGATCACTCCGTCCGCGGTCAGTCCCTTCGCGGCCTGGAAGCGCTTCACCGCTGCCAGCGTCGAGGGCCCGAAGTCGCCGTCGACGGCGACGTTCTGTCCGGCGCTGATCAGGTGTTCCTGGGCCCACACCACGAGGTCGCCCTGGGCGTGGGGCGGGAGGGTGGCCAGGGTTCGGTAGGGGGTGAAACCGGACAGTCCCCCGACCGGGCGGGAGGCCGCGTGGAATGCGCCCGCGTTGCCCTCCTGCCAGTCCCACCAACTCACGTTCGGTGCGCCGTAGGCGCGCGACAGTTGGCGGAAGCGAATGATCTGGCCGGCCGGAGGAGAGTTGTAGACCTGCCCCAGGGGGGCGATCGGCCGTCCGTAGGGCCGGTTGAAGGCGAACGTGTGCGCGTAGACGGTGTCGACGCTGACGCCGATATCCCGCCAGTACATCTGAGGCACGTTGTACTGGGCGCCGCCGGGCCCGAGGAACACCGAGTACGGGAAGGCAGGGTGGTAGTCGACGTAGGGAAAGCCCGCGAGGGCGACCGGGAAGTAGCGGCCGATCAGCTTGCGCAGCGTGGTCAAGTACGTCTGCGCGGAGACGTACTTGCCCTCGTACTCGGTCTCCGCGTCGATTAGCAGGCAGTCGGCGCCGTCCCTGACCGCGGCCGCGCCGACGCGCGCCTCGCCCACCGGGTCGTTGCCGTAGACGTACTGCCAGGCGCAGACGTTCAAGCCGGCGCGGTGGAACGTCGCCACCATGCTCCGGTTGAACTGAGACCAGGTGCCCGAGCCGTCGCCGCTCTTGATCAGCAGCGTGGTGATGCCGTTCAGATGGGCCCGCGCGATGATCGAGCCGAGGCTGCCGGAGTTGGAGCTCGAGAGCTCCCAAATCCACATCCCGCGCGCGGCGAAGGGGTTGCCCCGGGCGCCGGCGGCCTGCGTCGACACGCCCAGCGCCAGGATGGCGAGGATGGGTAAAAGCAATTTGCGCAGCCGGCGCTGGTCCCCAGTCCGACAACTGCGCTCCGCGCAGGGGTACGTCATACCGCGAGTCACCGTAGCTAAGAACCCGGCCCTGTCATGCAAGTTGCTGTGCGGGAGGCCGCCCGGAGCGATGTCTCGCCCGGCTCGCGTGCCCCCGAGATTGCCCTGTGGGCAATCTCGCCGGCGAATCGCCGCCAGGCGATTGGCCAGCTATTTGATGAACAGGATCTCTGAGTACTTCGGCAGCGGCCAGAGGTCGTCGGCCACGACCTTCTCGAGCGCGTCGGCGGCCTCTCGCACGGCGGCCATCGCCGGGATCACCGTGTCGTTCATGTACTTGGCCTCCTCGAGCAGGTCGGCCTGCTGCGGGTGGCTGTCCTCGAGGTTGGCCGACTCCAGCGCACGGATCGCCTCCACGAACGAGGCCACCAGCGCATCGGTCTCCGACACGAGCTCGGACAGCTCGGCGCTGCGCATCAACGCGATGTGGCGGGCGGCCGCGGGCAGCAGCATCGTCCGGGCGATCGCCGCCGCCGTCTCGGACTCGATGTTGAGCTTGGTCACATATTGCTCGAGGAGGACCTCGTAGCGCGACTCGAGCTCCCGCTGGGAGAGCACTCCGTAATTGGAGAACACCGTCTCGGTGTCCTCGGAGATCAGGTAGGGCAGCGCGTCGGGGGTGGCGCGGAGGTTGAGCAGTCCGCGCTGCTCCGCCTCGGTGTGCCACTCCTCCGAGTAGTTGTCGCCGCCGAACACGATCTGCTTGTTGGCGGCGTAGCTGCGCTGCACGATCGCCGGCAGGGCCGATTCGAGCGTGGCCCCTCCCCGGAGGGCGTCCTCGAGCTCCTCGGAGAGGAAATCGATCGCCTCGGCGACGATCGTGTTCAGCACGGTGTTGGGGAGCGAGAGGGACATGCTCGAGCCCAGCGCGCGGAACTCGAACTTGTTGCCGGTGAACGCGAACGGGCTCGTGCGGTTGCGGTCGGCGCTGTGCATGGGCAGCGGCGGCAGCACCGGCGTGCCCAGGCCGAGGAACGACTCGGGGGTGGACTCGCCGCCCTCGCCGCGCTCGATCGCCCCGAACACCTTCCCCAGCTCGGAGCCCAGGAAGATCGAGATGATCGCCGGCGGGGCCTCGTTGGCCCCCAGCCGGTGATCCTGACCCGGCGACGCGATCGAGGCCCGGAGCAGGCCCTGGTGCTTGTTGACCGCCTGGATCACCGCGGCGCAGAAGAACAGGAACTGCATGTTCTCGTGCGGGGTGTCGCCCGGCTCGAGCAGGTTCTCGCCGTCGTCGGTGCCCATCGACCAGTTGTTGTGCTTGCCGGACCCGTTGACGCCGGCGAACGGCTTCTCGTGCAGCAGGCACACCAGCCCGTAGCGGCGGGCCACGTTCTGCATCACGGACATGGTCAGCTGCTGGTGGTCGGAGCCGACGTTCGAGTTCTCGAAGGTCGGGGCGATCTCGTACTGATTCGGCGCGACCTCGTTATGGCGCGTCTTGACCGGCACGCCGAGCTTGAACAGCTCGCGCTCGCTCTCCAGCATGAAGGCCAGGATCCGCTCGGGGATCGAGCCGAAGTAGTGATCGTCGAGCTCGTGGCCCTTCGGGGGCTTGGCGCCGAACAGCGTCCGCCCGGTGGTGATCAGGTCCGGGCGCTCGAAGTAATACTGCTCGTCGATCAGGAAGTACTCCTGCTCGGGGCCGACGGTGGTGAAAACGCGGGCCGCGGTGTGGTTGCCGAACAGCTGCAGAGCGCGCATGGCGGACTTCGACAGCGCGTCCATCGAGCGCAGCAGCGGGATCTTGGCGTCGAGCGCCTCACCGGTCCAGGAGGTGAAGGCGGTAGGGATGCAGAGCAGCGCGCCGTTGGGGTTCTCGAGGATGAAGGCGGGGCTGGTCGGATCCCAGGCCGTGTAGCCGCGCGCCTCGAAGGTCGAGCGGATGCCGCCGGTGGGAAAGCTCGAGGCATCCGGCTCGCCCTGGATCAGTTCCTTGCCGGAGAACTCAGCCAGCGCGGTGCCCTCCCCGGTCGGCCCGTAGAAGCTGTCGTGCTTCTCCGCGGTCACGCCGGTCAGCGGCTGGAACCAGTGGGTGTAATGGGTGGCGCCGTTCTCCAGCGCCCATTCCTTCATGGCCAGGGCGACCGCGTCGGCCAGCGAAGTGTCGAGCGCCTGACCGCGAGCCAGCGTCTGCTGCAGCTTGCGAAACACATCCTTCGGGAGCCGCTGGCGCTGGATCGCCGGGCTGAACACGTTGGCGCCGAACACCTGGTTGTCGGCCACGGTCAGGTCGGGGGCTCCGAGCGCGCCCCCGTTCGGGGCCCATTGCGCGGCGAGGACGTTCTGCTGGCGGATGCGAGGCATGCGTGTGGTAGTTCCTTCCTGTCCGCGCCTCGGCGGCGGAGGCGCGCGGGATTGATCGGTCGCTGGAGCCGTGAGCCCAAAAGCGTAGGGAAGTATTCCGAGACGGTCACTATCCGGATGGCCAAACCGTCCGCGGTCTGCTTCGCCGGACGGCCTACGGTCCTACTGTCGCGTGACGACCTGACCCTGGTCGTTGACGTAGGCCTGCTGGGGCGCGTTATGGATCTTGACGCTGAAGCGACCGCCCGGCCTGCCGCCGTTGGCGTCGACCGCCTTGGCCTTGCCGTTGAGTCCGGCGGCGACCTCATACCGGATCACGAAGGCGCCGGACTTGACCGCGGTCACGCCCCAATCGAAGGTGGCGGTCCGGCCGGGCTTCAGTGCCCCGAGCGACCAGGTGTTCGAGTACGCGGTCACGGCTCCGCCCGGGCCCCCCTGGCGGCAGCTGTACTCGCAGGGGCCCGGCGGCCGATCCACGATCCAAACCGGTCGCGAATTACTGGCCAGGACCTCGGACGTGCCGCCGACGCTCTGGCCGAAGGCCTGCGCGGCGGTGCGCTGGTGGGCATCGAGCAGCGTGACGGCAATGTCGGGGATCGTCTTGCGGCCGGTGTTGCGCACCGCGATCACCAGATCCGCGCGCTCGGCCAATCTTTGGGATAGGGGGAACTTGGCCGAGGAGACCTGTACCGGGAAGTTTCCCGTGGGCTCGCTGGCGTCCTGGCGCCCGCCGCCGCCGCAGGCGGAGACCAGCAGCGCTGCAGCGCCGGCCGCGGTCACCCAGAAGCTCCTCAATCTCCAGCCGCTCAACGGTTTCGCAACATACCACGGGCGCCCGCGCCCGACGACGGTTCGGGCCCAGGCCGGGCCCCCACCGGTTACCAGTGGTTTTACGGGAACCCGTGCCGTAGGCTTAGCGACTCTTGACGCTGCGGGCGCGCACGCGTGGACTTGGGAGGAAACGAGATTGATTAGAGCCGTAGCCGATCGAGCGTTCTTGCCGACCAAGAGCGTCCTGGAAGAAGTCGGGAACATGATGATCCTGACCGGCAAGACCATGGTCTCTGCCGTCAGGCCCC